>CAZFNA010000011.1:0-9191 GCA_964520465.1 uncultured Pseudomonadales bacterium
TTGAGCTGTGCGAACCACCCAAGAAAAACCAAAAGTACCATCCAACAAGGTCATATTGGAAAAACTACCAAATGTTCAATGTCCAGGCTGACCCCGATGCGCTCTCCAATTTCATGATCATGATGCGACGGTGCAAAACATCCGAGTACAGCACCATTATCAAGGCGGACCTGATATAGATGATGTGCTCCCCTAAAGTTCTTACCCACTACTACCGCTGTGTAGTCTGACGCATCATCATGAATAAGATCATCGGGCCTTAAAAAAACTTTGACAGCAGATCGGACCGGCAATTTAAAATCAACATCGTGATGCAAGATACCTAGAGGGCTAGATACAGAGCGTATTCCGTGAATGGTTGCATCTATCATTTGACCAGGGCCCACGAAGTGAGCGACAAACGGGCTTGTTGGCTCATGGTATAAATTAAATGGCGTATCAAATTGACAGTTGTGTCCGTCATGCATCACAGCAATGCGGTCAGCAAAATCAAAAGCCTCTCGTTGGTCATGAGTGACTAGTAACGAGCTGATACCGTCACTTTTGAGAATACTTCGAACCTCGCTCGCAAGTCGGCCGCGAAGTTCCGTATCTAATCCAGAAAAAGGCTCATCTAACAAAAGTAATTTTGGTTTTGTTGCCATCGCACGAGCAAGTGCGACCCGCTGCTGCTGACCCCCTGATAGTTCATGTGGATATCGTTGATTCAGCCCAGACAAACCGATCAGGTCTAAAAGTTCATGAACCCGCTGCTCGCGTTCGTTTAAATGCCAATCTGCCAATCCGAATGCAATGTTTGAAGCAACATTTAGATGTGGAAAAAGGGCAACATCCTGAAATACCATGCCTATATCTCGCTTTTCAGGGGGAACCATTTCTCTACGCGTTGATAGAAGGCTATTATCAAGCCAGATTTCCCCAGCGACCATGGGCTGAAATCCTGCAATCGCTCTAAGTAAAGTCGACTTTCCACAGCCACTTGGACCGAGCAAACAGCCTAGTTCTCTCTGTTTTAAATTAAGAGAAAACTTATCGACAACTATGGTCTGTTGATAACACAACGAAACACTACGAATCATCAATACAGAACTATCCAAAACTAACTCCCCGCAACGGAACGGTTGAGCCAGATAACAGGTAGCAAACTCACCATTACAATCAGAAGTGATGGCACAGAGGCATCAATTAAACGTTCATCCTCAGCAAGCTCAAAAGCTTTTACAGCCAAGGTATTGAAATCAAACGGTCGTAAAATAAGTGTTGCTGGTAATTCTTTTACGATATCGACGAAGCACACTAAGACGGCTGTAAAAACTGACCCCTTCATCAATGGAACATGAATTCGTGAAACAACCCCAAACTGACTCAGACCCAGGAGACGTCCGCTATGATCAATGCTTGGACTAATTCGAGATAAGCCACTATTCAAGTTGCCCGTGGCAATAGCTAGGAATCTAACAAGATATGCAAACATAAGAGCCCCTAAAGTACCCGACAGCCAGAGCGAAGGAGGGATTCCAAACGGTTCGAGAATGCCTCCAATAAAGTTGTCCAGAAAACCAAACGGAATGAGAACACCAATTGCAACGACAACACCGGGCAGCGCATAACCGAGGCTAACAAAGGTCAAAAGACTTGAGGCCCAATTAGAAGGATACAAGCGATTGGCGTAGCAGATTGTCAAAGCTACAGACACAACGAGTAACGAAGATAATCCAGCCAACATAAAACTGCTGGCTGCAAGACTCCACATCGATTGCAACTCAGCGAAAAAAATTGCCCAGTACGCAAGAATTGTCGTCGGGAGAAGAAAACCAAAAAAAATAGGAATTAGACAAATGGCTTGGGCTATCTTACAACGGCTGCCTATAAGAATAACGCTGGTGTGATTTAATTTTCTGAGTCTATCAGAGTAGTACTGAACTTTATTTCTAGACGTTTTTTCAAAGACTACTAAAAAAAATACACAAGTAAGTAATAGGGTACTGAGTTGAGCAGTTCCCACAATATCACCAAATCCATAATATGTCCGAACAATACCCGTAGTAAAGGTTTGCACCCCAAAAAATTGAACGGTGCCAAAGTCGGCAAGAGTTTCCATAACAGCAAGCAATGTCCCTGCAGCGATAGCGGGACGAGCCATTGGAATTACTATACGAAACAATACCCGCCATCGATTTTGGCCAAGAGTATACGCAGCCTCCATCAAGTTAGCAGACTGATCCATAAATGCTGCTCTCGCAAGCAAATACACGTATGGGTAAAGTACAAGGCTTAGCATCACAGCGGCGCCTGGAAGAGAGCGAATATTCAGGAAAGCAGCCATAGACCAATTAGGCGCATCGATATCTCGCATCCAAGTTAGTAACGGACTACTGTATTCTAGAACTCCAGTGTAAGTGTAAGCGAGAATATATGCCGGATATGCCATGGGCAAAAGTAATAACCAGGACAATAAGTTTCTACCCTTGAATCGATAAAACGAAATTATCCAGGCGGTGGGGATCCCAAGCGCCATAACTCCAATCGCCACAAGAACTGATAACACCAATGAGTTAAAAGCATAGCGACCAAGTAACGTATCAAGCAGATGATCCCAAGAATCAGAATTGCCGAATATTACGAACGAACACACGACTATAATAGGCAAAGCAACACACAATGCAGCTATAAAACTTGTGAAAAGTAGGCCATTAAATCGGGGAAAGCGACCAGCAGTGTGATATTTTTCGGAAATTACTGCCAACCAGCTCTATCCATCAACTTTACCGCATCAGTGTTATTGACACCAAGAGCACTCAAGTTCAGCAGATCTGACTTAAAATCACCCAGCCCGCCTATCGTTTTAGATAATGGCGTGCCTTCAACTACAGGATATTCATGATTTATTTCAGCGTAATATGCCTGAGCTTCTTTGGAGATCATGAATTGAATCAGTTTAATAGCCTCATTGACGTTTTTAGAATGTCGTGTGACTCCAACACCCGAAACATTAACATGAGCACCACGATCGGCTTGATTTGGCCAAAAAACTCCCAATTTTGAGGCTAATATTCGATCTTCCTCATTTGGAGAGTCGATAAGGCGGCCAAAATAATAAGTGTTAGCAATCGCCAAATCGCATTGTCCAGCGGCCGTTGCTCGTAATTGATCAGTGTCGCCGCCAGTTGGTTTTCGAGCCAAATTTTCAACTAATCCTTTTGCCCATCCAAGCGTTCTTTTTTCTCCGTTAGCTTCAATCATTGAAGCGACTAGTGACTGGTTGTATATGCTTGCGGAGGAGCGAATACAAATTCTTTTTTTCCACTTAGTTTCGGTCAAAGCCTCGTAGGTCGACAAGTCCGATGGACTAACTCGATCTTTTGCATAGAAAATAGGCCGCGCTCGAACCGTTAATCCAAACCACTGGCTATCTACATCGCGTAAATGACTCGGAATTTTAGAATTCAGAATTGAATTATCGATGCTTTGCAACGCCCCAGCCTCTTTGGCCCGATGCAAACGTCCTGCATCAACGGTTATGAAAATATCAGCAGGGGTTGCCCTCCCCTCAGCTTTGATCCGAGATAGCAGTGTGTCAGCCTTTCCCGTAATCAAATTCACTCCAATTCCAGTTTCTTGGCTAAAACGAACCAACAGCGGAGCAATTAGTGCATCTTTTCTAGATGAGTAAACGTTGACTTCAGAACCAAAAGCTTGGCCCGCCACACAAGTAATGACAAGTGCTTTAACCCAACTAAAAAAAGGCATCTATCTCTCCCCTATATTGACGGTTGGAAGATTACGATGCCGTGAAATTAAACGCAAGCCATTCGCATTTGTACTGAGGAAATTTAATCTACTTCGCTCCTACCAATACCGACCAACTTATCGGCCTTAAAAAGGAAAGCGCGTACGTCCTCGACTCCATCCACGCTAGTTCGGAAATACAGTAGTTGATGGGACTCCCTATCTTTCTCGTACTGATCTGCTAAAAATTTATTGGTATCCAGATTCGCTGAAGGCCCTAAAATACTGAGAACCTTGACTTTCGATTGGCCTAGCTCAACTCTCGCAAGCCGCGCGCTGTCGAGTGACAAAACAATTACCTCTGGTCGTTCTTGGGAATTTGCTTTCGTATACTCCGTTTGCGTCTCCGACAACAGAGAAGATCCACCAAAACTCCAAGATTCAGTCACTCGCGAACATCCTGAAAATGAAAACATAACTAGAAGTGCAAAAGTTAATCGCATACCAAATCCTTCGGGCGCAAGCCCTTCTATTGAATTCCACTGAGAAATAGTTGTTGTTGTCCTACTATCAAATCTTAACTAACCCTCAATTAACCCTCAACGCTAAAAACAGAATTTCCATCGATCCATACAGATTCAAGTACTCTGTTTCGATAAACTACAAAATCAGATCTACAGCCAACTGCGATGCGTCCTATTTCATGTAAACCAATCCAATTCGCTGGCCGTGTGGCAGTCATGCTGGCTATGTCATCCCAATGCAAACCAAATGCACTTAAGGTCTGCACTGTCTTTTCTGCAGTCGCAGCACTTCCTGCTAACGTACCATCAGCCAATCGAACAGCGCCGTTAGCCTTGTATACATCATGCACTCCGAGTCTGTATTGACCGTCCTTCATGCCCGCAGCAGCCGTTGAATCAGTAACCGAGTATAAATTAGGAATATGCCTTGCAGCCAAATGAAATGAGGGCTCAACAACGTGAATGCCATCACAGATAATCTCTGAATAATCTGCATGCAATAAGGCGGCTTGTGCTACACCAGGTGACCGATGATGAATGCCTGTCATCGCGTTAAAAAGATGGGTCACGCCGATCCCCCGCTGAAAAAGAGACTTCGCTTCATGGTAGTCACATCCTGAGTGTCCAACTTGCAATCTCACTCCATACTGAAGCGCTAGACCAGGGAGACAACTCGTCAAATCCTGTTCTGGCGAATATGTCATAACCTTCACCACACCAGTTTTGAACCATCGCGATACTGCTTCTGGATTTACGTTGCGCGTCATTGGTGGCTGGGCGCCCAACTTGTTGGCGCTAAGATAGGGGCCCTCAAGATGAACCCCAAGACATCGGGACGCAAGATTTTCCCGGCTGGACATAACCTCAGCGGCCGCCTCAAGAACGCCATCAATTGCCTCATCCTCGGCTGTCACTGTTGTCGCTAAAAAACTTGTCGTTCCGTAACACGCATGAGTCCTGGCGAGAGAACGGAAACCCGGAACCCCGTCCATAACATCCCCACCGCCACCACCATGGATGTGCAAATCAAGCATCCCCGGCATGATGATAAGTTCATTAGCCTCCACGACTGGATTGATGGTTTCAACTGTGGCACTAAATACGATCGTTCCGTTGATCAATCCTTTTGGAGTGACTATCTGTCCTGTCAACTCAGGCATCGCACTTCCAATAATTAACAGACAGGTTAGCCAAGTGTTGATCAATGTAATCAAGCCCATTCAAAGCATCACCAAGCGGTTTTACTATGTTATATCCCAAGGCAGTTAGCCGAGGCTCATACACTTCTGCTAAACCGCCGATAAGAGCAATCGACAAGCACTTTGGGCAATCATTTAACGGACCGGTTAACGCAATCGCCCCCTCATGTAATAAATTATCGCACAGAGGGATTTCAGGTGAGAGATTAACTACTACCTTTGCCAGAACCGAAAAATCTAACGGTCTCGCGTCCTTTGCAAATTGCATCCAGTCCGCAGAGGTATCGCCAAGATTTAGTTTATGTATTAAGTGATGATGTAATGGCTCCAACAAGCTTCGATCTGAAAGTTGAGCTAGTTCCTGCAATACACGACATCCCAACCAAGCCCCACCACCCTGGTCACCTAAAACAAAACCTAAGCCACCGCGATGATATAGGTTACTGCCGTCGTCGAGCCATGCTAGAGAGACTCCAGTGCCCACTGTTAAACAGCCGCCTGCCTGACCGCAGGTAGCACCAAAAAGCCCAGAATCACGATCGGATACAAGGAGGAGAGGTGCCAGAGCTTTATGAAGAAATTTTGAGCGGCATGACGCATATTCTGTGCCGGCCATTCCAGCGATGTATCGCTTTGGAACTATGTTCACTGTATCACAAGCTTGAGTAATAGAGAGCCAGCAAGCCTCTGAACCTAGTCCGAGATTTGACGGGCCGGTGACAGTTTCTGCGATCAAAATATCTGATGCCCGGTCAATAAAACGGATGCGAGTCTTAGACCCGCCGCCATCAACCAAGGCAACGATGCTCAAGATGAATAACCATATTCCAGAAGACGCGTAGGTAAGGAGCGCGTTACCACTGCCGGCGGTGCTATACCATTAAATTGCGTCGCACTAGCCAGTGAATAGGCGCCCATTTCATGGAATACGACAACATCATTCATATTGAGCACCGGAAACTCAGGATAACGACCCAGCTCATCGATCGAGTCACATGTTGGACCAGCAAATACACAGGGAGCGAGTTCTTCTGTGGAGGTAAACACTGACATCCTATACTGCATGCCATCAAACAAACGACCAGATTGGGCACCATAAACACCATCATCCAAGTAAAACCACCAACCATCACGACGCTTGGCTCTGCCTACCACCTTGCAAACTAGTGCCATGGTCGGAGCCGAGATAGCTCGCCCAGGCTCTGCCATGATTTCAATGTGTGAAGGCACTTTCGTCAGCACCTCACGTATCGGACGACAAAAGGCCATTAAATTGACAGGCTCCCCAGTATAATGTGCAGGAAAACCTCCACCAATATCAATCCGAGTAATCGCTGGCAACCCCTCTCTTTCAATCTTACTACAAAGATTTAGACTCACTGTCAGCGCCTCAGCATGAGTATTTGCAGTAGCAGCTTGTGAACCTACATGAAAACAAAGTCCGTCTACTCGAATACCTGAATCATTAGCAACTCCCAAAATACTCAAAGCATCTTTTTGGGAAGCACCAAACTTGCGACTCAAGTCAATCGGTGCGTCTGGGGCTATAAAAGATAATCTCAGCATTACTCGAATCATATGGCGATAAGGAATTAACTTCCAAAGTTCGTCCACATTATCCACCACAAAAGTCATCACTCCCGCTGCAATAGCTTTTTCAATCTCTGCATCGGTCTTAATTGGATGCGTATGAATCATTCGGGAATTATGGATTCCCTCATGCTCCAACATCCGAATTTCAGCGGAACTAGCGACATCAAAGGAACCACCTGCCTCAGCTATAGTTTGCAAAAGTCCTGAATAGGGATTGGATTTCACCGCGTAAAATAAGCGGACATTAGGAAGAGCTGCCCCCAAATCCACCCATTGGCGTCGACAAATTTCTGGGTCAAACACTAAAGCTGGGGTTGCCTCGATTAAATCTAACCAAGAAGAAGCGAGCTCGCGCTGCGACACGTCGATCAATACTGCGTCCTCAATCGGGGTTTGAGACGCCAGATATTAGAGAAATTGACTGAAATTTCAAGGGTATTTATGCAATATCTGCCATATGGCCGCTAGATTCAAGCCATTGCTTACGGTCCTGCGCCCGTTTTTTACCCAACAACTTATCCATGACTTCATCTGTTCGTGCTGATTCATCAGAATCATCGGGATCATCATCAAGGATTAATTGTATAAGTCTTCTCGTGTCAGGGTCTATTGTAGTAACACGTAGTTGACTAGGATTCATTTCGCCAAGCCCTTTAAATCTTGTGACGCTAATTGTCCCGCTCCGCTTTTCAATATTTAGCCGATCTAATATCCCCTTTTTTTCAGCATCATCAAGAGCGTAAAAAACTTGTTTCCCTATATCAATACGATACAGAGGAGGCATTGCTACAAAAATATGTCCTTGCTCCACCAGAGGTCGAAAATGCTTAAGAAACAACGCACAAAGAAGTGTAGCAATATGTAAACCATCACTGTCGGCATCAGCTAAAATACAGACTTTCCCATAGCGGAGTCCACTCAGATCTGCCGAGCCCGGATCTACGCCCAAAGCCACAGTTATATCGTGGACTTCCTGAGATGCCAAGATCTCATCAGAGTCCACTTCCCATGTATTTAGTATCTTCCCTCGTAGTGGCATAACAGCCTGAAACTGCCGATTGCGTGCCTGCTTTGCGGATCCACCGGCGGAATCACCTTCAACTAGAAATAATTCACCAGCCAAAGCATCCATGCCAGAACAGTCAGCAAGCTTTCCCGGAAGCGCAGGTCCTTGCGTAACTTTCTTACGGGCCACTTGCTTTCGAGACTTCAGGCGTCGTTGCGCTGACGCAATAGCAATTTCAGAAAGTTGGTCACCGATTGCAGTATTTGAGTTCAAATACAAACTAAAAGCATCCCGCACTATTCCGCTAACAAAGACCGCACACTCCCGTGAGCTCAAACGCTCTTTCGTTTGCCCCGAAAATTGCGGATCCTCAAGCTTCACACTCAAAACATAAGCACAACGCTCCCAAAGATCCTCGGGTGATAACTTAATCCCTCTAGGAACTAGGCTACGAAACTCACAATACTCTCGAAGAGCCTCCATCAAACCTGTTCGCAATCCATTTACATGCGTCCCACCTTGAGCCGTTGGGATCAAATTCACATAAGACTCAGTGACCAAATCACCACCCTCTGGCAACCAAGTCAATGCCCATTCAACCGCCTGATGCTCAGCTGAAAAAATTCCCATATATGGTCTGTCCGGAACTGAAAATACATCACCCACCTCTTGCTGCAGGTAATCAATCAGCCCATTTTCGTAACTCCAAGTATCGACCTCCCCACTTTTCTCATCGGTCAGACAAATGGTTAGCCCAGAACAAAGTACTGCCTTCGCACGCAGCAGATGTCGCAAACGCAAAATTGAAATATTTGCCGAATCGAAATACTGGGGATCTGGGCTAAAGCAAAGACGTGTTCCAGTATCTTTCTTGGAACACGTACCAATTTCATCCAACTCTCGGACTTTCTCACCATGAACGAAGCCGATACTATAAACTTTGCCGTCACGCCTAACCTCGACTTCAACTGCTTTGGAAAGGGCGTTAACGACGCTGACACCAACTCCGTGGAGGCCGCCTGAGAACTGATAATTCTTTTTGGAGAACTTTCCTCCGGAGTGAAGCCGAGTCAAAATCAGTTCCACACCCGGAATACCCTCTTCTGGATGTAAATCTACTGGCATGCCGCGTCCGTTATC
>CAZFNA010000011.1:9291-34241 GCA_964520465.1 uncultured Pseudomonadales bacterium
CAATAAGAAAGCCATTCACTTAAAAACTGGTCTAACTGCTCTCTTTCGTTTGGTTGAACCATCAAGGGGTTTGGGTAAGGATATGCACCTTGAATGAAATCTGAAGAACTTTCATCGGTCACTTCAGCCAGTTGCATGTCATGATATAAGCGAACCGTAAATGTCGGAAGCGGCATCCACGTCCGCTCGTTTTTTAACAACGTACACTGATTCTCGCACAGCCCTGTATAAGGTCCGAGATCACTAAAACGCATTCGTACTAGGCAATCTTGGCCCCCAAAAGGGAGAATGAACTGCATCGACTCTTCTGAGCCAAATCGGCGGGAAATACGGACTAGTAAGCTGTAATTCAAAGCACAACTCGCGTGATGTCGCTTTAAATTAGGTACGTAGCGAGCGTTTTGTAGCAAATCACATTTCTCCAAATAAGCTGGATTTATTGGCTCTCAATCATCAAATCGCAATAATTACCTTAACACCATTTCTCTTAGCAGTTTGCAACGCTTCGAAAGCTGGCGCAATTCAAATAACGTGAACGTTAAGATCTTCACACTCATCCTCGTGACCTCGAAAACGCTCGACAAGAGTCGCATCGGAGGGGAAAGAGTAAATGAAATGATTCATTTGCTCTTTCCAGCCTCAGACAAAATGTCTATAGATGGTTGAGGTAATCGACGAGAAGCGGCCCACCCTCCTAATAAAATTCCCAAAAGTAGGCCACCAAAAGTCTTTCAATGCCGTCAGAAATTCCGACAACTAATTTGCACATCGCTACACCCACCCAAAACTGCTCGGCCATGACGATCTCTTGGCGAGCCAGATCGCATAAAATCACCGCAGCGCGAACGTTTTGAGGCAGGTTGATCAACGCACTGACATTTAGAACTCTTCCTGGTGGCCCCGACACCTAAGCTGTAATGAACCCAGCTAATAAACTCATTTAAAGCTCACCGTCTCGTATGCAGTTGCAAATCATACGCGCCAAATGATGGTAATGGCCAATCAGTTCTTCCTGTCCCAAAGAGCCCAAAAATGATGAATAGGACCTTTGCCAGATCCTACACTCAGTTGATCAGCTGCCGAGATTGCCCCACTTATGTAGGCTTTAGCTAACCGCGCAGCCATCTCGATAGAGTGGCCCTGACCGAGAAATGAGGCCAAGGCACTTGAGAGTGAGCATCCGGTTCCATGTGTATTTGCTGTCTGAATTCGAGGGTTTTCAAACCAGAGGCTCCCATTTGAATCGATCAATACGTCAGGAGATTCATCCGAGGTCAAATGCCCTCCTTTCAGCAGAACCGCTTTTGATCCCAAAGCCAGTAATGCAGTAGCCTGGAAAATCATGGCGTTACGGTCAGAAGCTTCATTCTCTCCTAGCAAATCAGATGCTTCTGGTAAATTGGGCGTAATCACTGTCGCCCGAGGAATCAATAACTCTCTTAACGCAAAAAAAGCATCCGGATGCAATAAACGATCTCCACTTTTCGCAACCATTACCGGATCAACCACCACTGGACATGACAATTTATCAATAAATTCGGCTACAACCTCTATCACTTCAGCTGTGCCAAGCATTCCTACTTTAACTGCATCAATTTGAATATCCCGAGCGACGGTTTCCATCTGTTGTTTTACCAAATCGATGGCCACAGGATAAATTGCGTCAACACTAACTGTATTCTGAGCAGTTAATGCTGTAATTACACTGAGTCCATAGGCGCCCGTGGCAGAAATTGCTTTAAGATCAGCCTGAATTCCCGCGCCGCCCCCAGAATCCGAGCCAGCAATGGTCAGAATATTTGCATGCATATTTGTCCCTTAATTTCAAAACAGTGTATCCGGTTTTTATAGAAATCCCTGTATACTTCATACCTATGAAGAAAATATTCGTTTCAACTTTCCTAGGCGCTTGCATATTGCTTGGTGCGTGCGGACAAACAGGGCCTTTGGTTTTACCTGATCAATCCGATAACACCGTTCGCGGTCGTTAATTATGGATTATTTTTCATATCAGGAGGGTGTACTTTTTACCGAAGATATTTCTGTCGTCGAGATAGTATCGAAATATGGAACACCCTGTTTTATTTATTCTAAAGCCACTTTAATTCGTCACTTTCATGCCTACGAGGATGCTCTGAAAGAAATTCCTCACATAATTTGTTATGGAATGAAAGCAAACTCTAATTTAGCGATCTTACAACTACTCGCCAAAGAGGGTGCAGGATTCGATATAGTCTCAATTGGAGAGCTCGAGCGCGTTATTGTGGCTGGAGGCGATCCAAAAAAAGTTGTCTTTTCAGGTGTGGGAAAACAAGCATATGAAATGCGACGAGCACTAGAGGTCGGCATTCATTGCTTTAACGTTGAGTCGCTTGCTGAGTTACATCAATTAAATGAAGTTGCAATAGAACTTGGATCTGTCGCGCCGATATCTCTGCGGATCAACCCTGATGTCGACCCAAAGACACACCCCTATATTTCGACCGGGCTGAAAGCAAATAAATTCGGAATAGCTGATGGACAGGCCATAGAGGCCTACAAACTAGCGAACAATCTACCAGGCCTTAATCCTATCGGTATCGATTGCCATATCGGAAGCCAACTTACAGATATTACGCCCTTAATAGAATCTCTCGATAAGCTATTAAATCTGATCGATCAGCTAGCTTCTCAAGGAATCGATTTGAAGCATATAGATTTAGGTGGTGGGCTCGGGGTAACTTACGATCAAGAACAGCCACCGCATCCGTCCGAGTACCTTGCTATTGTGAAGGAACGCTTGCGTGGTCGCCATCTCACTCTTGTCCTCGAGCCCGGACGATCGATTGCAGCGAATGCAGGAATTTTTGTTACTCAAACCATTTTGACTAAAACTAACCAGGATCAGAATTTTGCTATCGTTGATGGCGCAATGAATGATTTGATACGACCAAGCCTATATGGGGCATGGCAACGTATAATTCCGGTCGAAACCAAACCAAAGGATCAACAGATCGAGGCCATCTTTGATGTTGTCGGACCGGTCTGTGAGTCAGGTGACTTTTTGGGGAAAGGAAGACAACTGCGTTTGGGCGAAGGGGATTTATTAGCCGTCCGCTCTGCGGGAGCCTATGGATTTGTTATGGGCTCTAACTATAATACTAGGCCACGCGCACCTGAGATTCTCGTTGATGGAGCGAAAATGCATTTAATCCGTGAGCGAGAGCCACTCAAAAGTCTTTGGCGACTTGAACATCTGGTAAATACTTCATGAGAATTCAATTCACCAAAATGCATGGGCTGGGGAATGACTTTGCAATAATCGATGCGGTTAGTCAGCACGTCAGCATTAGGCCCAGCCAGATACAAAAACTTGCCCACCGTCGCAAGGGGATTGGTTTTGATCAATTACTGCTGGTTGAACCACCTTCTCGCCCAGATGCCGACTTTGATTATCGAATCTTCAATTCCGACGGGAAGGAAGCTGAACATTGCGGAAATGGTGCGCGTTGCTTTGCAAAGTTTGTTACTGACAGAGAACTTACCGCTAAAAGTACAATTACAGTGAATACTGCAAACGGACTGATCGAATTAGCGATAACCGATATCGGGTTAGTTCGAGTTAACATGGGACAACC
This sequence comes from uncultured Pseudomonadales bacterium, assembly GCA_964520465.1. Lineage (GTDB taxonomy): Bacteria > Pseudomonadota > Gammaproteobacteria > Pseudomonadales > Litorivicinaceae > HIMB30. The sequence continues at coordinate 12,909 of CAZFNA010000011.1, forward strand.
CTCGCTGGACCAGAGCGAATTTCCTTATCAAGGTCCGCCCGAGCCTTGCAAAAAAAATACTATTCAATTATTGACTCCAGAGGGTCTCATTAACTTTGGGCTCGTCAGAATTGGAAACCCACACGCTATCACTATCGTTCCATCGTGCGATGAAGCAAACGTAGAATCAATCGGGCAATTCGTCCAGAATTGTCCACAATTTCCAGAATCCGTCAATGTCGGTTTTCTCGAAATCATCTCGCGCTCAGAAGTCCAGCTCCGTGTTCATGAACGTGGTGCTGGCGAAACACTCGCATGCGGAACAGGTGCCTGTGCTGCGGTGGTCCACGGTTACCTCTCAGGTTTCCTCAATCATGACATCACAGTTGCAACTCTTGGCGGAAACCTGCAAATTAACTGGCAGGGTGTTGGCAACGATCTAATCATGACAGGGCCGGCAGAATCTGTGTTTGAAGGAGAATTCCGCTTGTGACGATCACCAAACATCAGATCGCAGCTTATCTGGAAACTAATCCAAATTTCTTTGTGGAACATCCAAAACTAGTACGTAGTTTAAAAATCCCGATTGAATCAAGTACTGCAATCTCGCTAGTTGAGTTTCAACTACGAAAGCTTAGAGAACATATCAGCCAGCTGGAGCGCGAGAATGATCACATGGTTGAGACCGCAAGAATTAATAGTGTGCTTTTTGAAAAAACGCGCACTTTAGTTTTAGCTCTGCTCGATACCAACGATTTAAGTGATTTGGCGATCATCTTAGATGAAAAGCTGTCAAGCGGCTTTGATATTCCTGTGGTGCGGCTATTATTATCTAGTCAATTCAGACTTCCTAACAGTTTAAATCTGATCAACGCAATTGATCGATCTTTACTTGAAGTTGACGGACAATTTGCGACGGCCATCTCCGATCAAAAGCCTTGGGTAGGACGCCTAACCAAAAAACGTAAGGCAGCTCTATTTGGCTCTAACGAAATATCAGTCGAAAGTTGCGCTACGCTGGCTTTGGTACGCGGTCATACCTATGGTCTTCTTGCACTTGGGCATCCGAATGCTACTCACTTCCAATCCAATCAGGATACTTTATTTTTAGACCATATTGGCGAAGCACTCTCGATGATTTTGCCAAGGCTTTTGAATGAGGCTGATTGAGACATGATGTTCAGAGTGTTCATCAGCCAATATCTTGAGGAAATGCGTCAAACGCAAACCCAAAGTCCTAAAACCATCGAAGCGTACTCAAGCGATTTGAATCAAGCTGGACTATTTTTTGGAGCTGATAAAAAGTTAAATGAAATAAATGCACTCGCTGTTATCGGCTGGATCCGTGCACTCAGTTCAAGACGAATGACTGGCCGGTCAATTAGTCGCAAATTATCCGCTCTTCGAGGACTTTTTAAGGCGGCAATCAATCAGCGGATAATAACTGTGAACCCTGCAGCAGATATTCGAGCACCAAAGACTGGAAAACTACTCCCGCATGTTTTAAGTCCTGATGCGATGCAACAACTGTTAGATGTGCCGTTGAATAAAGATGATATCGACGCTATCCGTGATCAAGCTATTTTTGAACTTATGTATTCATCAGGGCTACGACTTAGTGAAGTTCTGGCTCTAAGATTTCATGATCTACAAGGGGCAGTAGATGAAATTCGTGTTCAGGGAAAAGGTAGTAAGGAACGAATAGTGCCTGTTGGAGGAAAAGCAAGACAAGCATTAACTAAATGGTTCAACAAACGAGCTCTTTGGGACCATGGCTTGACGGATCAGGCATTTTTGACGAAAAAAGGGAAAGCACTTTCTTCGCGAACTGTTCAACGGAGGCTTGAGATGAGAGCTCGACATGCCGGACTAGATCAGCATGTTCACCCACATGCTCTTAGGCATTCCGCTGCAACACACTTGCTTGAATCCTCAGGCGATCTGAGAGCGATCCAAGAATTTTTAGGCCATGAAAGTTTATCTACCACCCAAATTTATACTCATCTAGACTTCCAGCACCTCGCCGAGGTTTACGATAAAGCCCATCCTCGAGCAAAAATTAAGTCATGACTTTAATTCGCGCACTTACTTTCGATCTCGATAACACTCTTTGGGAAACAGATAGTGCCATGCTGCGCGCTGAGGATGTAATGGCTTCCCATCTGCGGAAAATAGCTCCAAGAAACTGGATGGTGGGATTTTGTCCCGACACATTCAGGGCAGCTCGATGCCAAGTTATAAATGATCATCCCGATATTGAACATAATTTTACAGTCGTTAGACGGGAGACGTTGATTCGATGGTTTGAATCTCAAGGCGCGCAGCGAAAGATAGCGACAGAATTGGCTGAAGAAGGATTCCGAGCATTCTACGAAGAGAGACAAAATGTGGATCTATACCCGGACACGGTCGAAACACTTGCTCATCTGTCAAAGTCTTTCCCCTTGGGAGCCATTACAAATGGTAATGCTGATCTCATGGCTATGCCAGTAGGACAGTATTTTCAATTTTCATTACAATCACAGCATTTTCCTAGAGCGAAACCCGATCCGGTAATGTTTGAAGAAGCACTAGATCGCCTGGGTGTCGCCGCGCCTGAATGTTTACATATTGGTGATGATATCGACGATGATGTCGAGGGCGCAAAGGCGATTGGAATAAGAACAGTTTGGTTTAATAAAAAAAACCAAAAACCTTCCACCCCAGTCCAATCAGACTACATGATCACGGATCTAAATGAACTTGTAGAACTTCTCAAGCCACTCGATTGATGGGTGCTCCTTCGATAAACGATTCAAGGTTAGCTTGCATGATATCTACGATACGTTGACGGGACTCTCGGCTAGCCCACGCTGAATGGGGTGTTATCACAAGATTAGGATGCTGGAAATTTAATAATCTGGAATTCTTTGCGGGCGGTTCTGTCGTCACTACATCAAGACCCGCGCCAGCTAGATGTCCAGACTCGAGTGCATCACATAGAGCGTCTTCATCAATCAGCCCCCCCCGAGCGGTATTAATCAAAAAGGATCCAGGCTTCATTTTTTTAAATGCATTTCGATTCATCATTCTAGAGGTCTGGTCGTTGAGAAGCCCATGCAAGCTAACAAAGTCTGACTGTTCTAATATTACATCAAAACTCACGCGCTCAGAACCATCATCATAGCTAATCCCCTTACGCCCCATCACCAAAACCCTCATTCCAAAAGCTTCAGCTAATTGTCCGACCGCTCGCCCCAATTCACCGTAACCTACTAATCCCAAAGTTCGACCTGCCAGATCAATGATGGGGTAATCCATGAGACAGAACATTGGACTTTCCGACCAGCGGCCAATCTTTACAGCATCTCGATATCGTTCAGCCTGAGTTGCCACCATCAACATCAACATTAAGGTGTGCTGGCTCACCGAAGAGGTTCCATATGCTGCAACATTACAGACGACTACACCATGATCTTGGGCGGCGGACTTATCCACATTATCGGTTCCGGTAGCTGATACTAAGATTAGCTTTAGATCCGAGGCCGCCTCAAAATGCTTGCGTTCGAATTTCACCTTATTGAGTAACACAATCTCAAATCCTTGGATTCGGTCGGCCACATGCTCCGGAAGAGTATAATCGTGGGTGACAAATTCGGTTGCCGCAATAGCCAGTTTTTCAAAGTCCAGCTCTTCAGGCTTCATCGATTGATAATCAAGAAATACGGCGCGCACTTTGTTTCTCTCTAATGTCTTAGGACTAAGTGAGTGTACTCAAATTCCAACGAAAAAAAAGGGCGGCATAGCCGCCCACAACTCCGTTCCAGAGGAGTTAAGCTCGTTTGGTAAATTCGGGATAGGCTTCTACTCCGCAATCAACTACGTCCATGCCGGAATATTCCTCCTCCTCGCTTACACGAATACCCATCGTACTTTTGAGAATAATCCAAACAACTATTGATGCGACGAATGTAAACGCGAAGATCGAGACAATACCTAGGATTTGACCCAGTAAAGTTGCATCTTCATTGGAAAAAAGAACCGCACATAGACCCCAAATACCAACCACACCGTGGACTGAAATAGCACCAACTGGGTCATCGATCTTTATTTGATCAAGTGCTAGGATTGAAAAAACAACTATTACACCGCCAATGGCCCCAATAACGGTCGCCAACTCAGCCGACGGAGCCAGTGGTTCAGCAGTAATAGCCACAAGACCCGCAAGCGCACCATTCAAGGCCATTGATAGATCGGCTTTTCCAAACATTAATTTAGCCACTATTGCGGCCGCTATGGAGCCGCCTGCTGCAGCCATGTTAGTGTTGAGAAATATTTGAGCCACTGAGTTTGATTCATCTACATTGGATATCATGAGCTCAGATCCCCCATTGAAACCAAACCACCCTAGCCAGAGAATGAATGTACCCAAGGTTGCAAGCGGCATATTAGCACCAGGAATCGCATTAATCTCCCCGTTTACACCGTACTTTCCTTTGCGAGAACCTAGGACTAACACACCGGCTAAGGCTGCAGTTGCGCCACACATGTGGACAATACCTGAACCCGCAAAATCACTGAATCCAGCTTCCGACAAAAAGCCACCACCCCAACTCCAAGAGCCCTGGATCGGGTAGATAAACCCAGTGAAAATTACTGCAAACGCTAAGAATGCAAACAATTTCATCCGCTCAGCAACGGCACCAGAAATGATCGACATACCGGTGGCCACGAACACGACTTGAAAGAAGAAATCAGACCGGGCTGAATAATAGGGGGCATCGTCACCACCAGCAACCACCTCGCCTGCTGTATTTTCCGCTCCAATAAGGAATCCAAAGTCAGGAATGATGCCGCCCCAAGAATCATTTAAATACATCAGGTTATAGCCGATTGCGAGGTACATAATACTTGCAATGCCGTATAACAAAACATTTTTGGTTAATATCTCTGTGGTATTTTTAGCGCGAACTAAACCCGCCTCGAGCATGGCAAAACCTGCAGCCATCCACATCACGAGTGCGCCAGATAGAAGGAAGTAAAATGTATCGAGGGCATAAGCCAACTGGGCTAGCTCGCCACTCACTGTAGCTAAATCGTTCACAATGACTCTCCTGCGAAGTGTGTCTTTGGTCGGGTGTGTAATATGATTAAAGTGCTTCGTTGCCTGATTCACCGGTGCGGATGCGGATCGCCTGCTCCAGGCTCACTACAAAAATCTTTCCATCCCCTATCTTTCCTGTGTTGGCGGCTTTTGAAATAGCTTCAATCACCTGATCAACCTGATCATCTGTTGTAGCAACCTCAATTTTCACCTTTGGCAGGAAGTCAACGACATACTCAGCACCCCGATACAGCTCGGTATGCCCTTTTTGACGCCCGAAGCCTTTTACTTCAGTGACAGTAATACCCTGCATGCCAATATCTGACAGCGCCTCCCTGACATCATCTAACTTAAACGGTTTGACGACCGCCGTTACCAATTTCATTTATTGCTCCTTTACTAACGAGACCTTAGTGAGAGGAAATACTTCCTCATAAAGGCCATTGCAGATACTGTGCCAACCAATCACTTCGCAGGAGATTGCGGGTTCTGAAAGGATTCACCCATTCAGAAAGCACCGAAATTGTGCACTGAGCTCACTGTAACGACTTTTGCAGTACTCGAATAGTGCAAAGCGTACTGGATGAAATCTTTTCTAATTGTCCGCATTATGAATATTGAGATAAAAGGAGACTAATTATGCTCAACCGTGATTCATTAAATGATATTGCCATGAAAATTTCCGAAGCTCTGCCTGAACCCGCGCGGAAAATGCAATCACAGTTTAAACGGCAAGCGGAAGAACTTATCGCACAGGGCTTAAAAGACTTAAACGTGGTAACACGTGAAGACTACGAGAAACAATCGGAAAAGCTATCCAAGGCAGAGGCTAAACTTGCTGATCTTGAAACGCGTTTAGCTGCATTAGAAAAATAGACAATTAAATGTAGCAGCTCCGCAAACATACTGTATATAATTACAGTATGTTTGCGGAGCTTTGTTGTACATCTAACTTTACGTTTTTAACTGGGGCATCAAGCCCGGAGGAGTTTGTCTGCCGCGCAAAGTCGCTAGGATATGCAGGTCTTGGTTTAACAGACGAAGCATCAGTTTCTGGTGCGGTGAGAGCACACTTAACTGCAAAGTCACTCACTATTCCACTTATACATGGAGCACGATTTCAGCTAGACAACCGACTAGAGATCACACTACTTGCTCCAACCCGACAAGCGTGGGGAGAACTGGGACAATTAATCTCATTATCAAGAAGACGCTCTATGAAAGGGCAGTATCAACTGTCACGACGTGATTTAATTGGACATGTAGAAACATTACTATGCCTGTGGCATCCAAACTCTCATTCACTGGAATGGACACACCAACTCGAAATCTTATCTTATGCGTTTAGAGGACGCTTATGGATTGCAGCACATCTTCCTGAATCCGGACAACAAGCCAAATTGGCTGAGCGTATCGATCTCACAGCTTTTGAATGGAATCTACCCATTGTGGCAACGCAAAGACCCCTCATGCATAATCGAAGACAGCTCAAACTGCAGCACACACTGACAGCCATTCGACTTAATGCGCCTATTATCGATATCGTTGATCAGTTGGAACGCTCAAGTGAACGTTCCTTATTAAATATAAAAGCATTGCATCAAAGATATCCAAAGGCTTGGCTTCACGAATCGATAAATATTCTGGATCGACTGAACTGGTCCTTAGCAGATCTTCGATACGAATACCCTCGGGAAATATGTCCTCCGCAATACGTTGATGAGCATGATTTCTTAATTGATCTTGTCAGCGAGGGCGCCCAAAAGCGCTGGCCGACAGGAATATCATCTGAAATTGATGCATTAATCAAAAAAGAACTGTCGCTAATTCAGGAGATGAAGTATTCGTGTTATTTCCTGACCGTCCATGACATCGTATCCTTCGCTCGTTCGCAAAGTATTTTATGCCAAGGCCGAGGATCAGCTGCCAACTCAGTTGTATGCTATTGCCTATTTATCACAGAAGTAGATCCTGGCCGCGTTTCATTATTGTTTGAACGATTTGTATCTAAAGAGCGTAGTGAGCCCCCTGATATTGATGTTGACTTTGAGCATCAACGGCGGCACGAGATCATCCAGTATATTTATAAAAAATATTCTAAGGAACGAGCCGCACTTGCGGGGGCTGTAGTTACATATAAAACAAAGTCAGCCATCCGAGATGTTGGTAAAGCATTAAATCTTCCACCTGATCTTATTGAAGCATTATCAGCAAGCCTTGCATGGTGGGATAAAAAAGAAAAAATGCTAGATCGCTTTGCGGAATTTGGTATTGATCCTAGCGGATCGCAAGTACAACTACTTACAGAGTTAGTCACTCAAATTCTAGGATTCCCAAGACATCTCACCCAGCATGTTGGCGGTTTTGTTATTTCAAGAGGCCCTTTGTCAGCTCTGTGCCCAATGGAAAATACTGCTATGCAAGACCGCACATGCCTTCAGTGGGATAAAAATGATATTGACGCACTAGGGCTTTTAAAAGTTGATATTTTAGCTCTTGGGATACTCAGTGCAATTCGCGGAAGCCTCGATCTGGCCAAGCGGTATCAGTCAACCTACAAACCAACTCAAGGCCACTATCAAAATCCGCCTCCCTCGATTGCAGCGATACCGCCTGAAGACAGTGCAGTTTTCGAGATGCTCTGCCAAGGCGATGCTATTGGTGTCTTCCAACTCGAATCAAGAGCACAATTAGCAATGCTGCCCCGTCTAAAGCCAAAAACATATTATGACCTTGTGGTAGAGATTGCTATCGTACGGCCGGGTCCAATTCAGGGAGATATGGTACATCCTTATCTTAGACGACGAGAAGGAATCGAATCCAAAGAACATCAACCGAAAGAAATCGCTGATGTCTTAGATCGCACACTTGGCGTTCCAATATTTCAAGAGCAGGTAATCCAGCTTGTTATGGTGGCTGCTGGGTTTAGTGCAGGCGAAGCCGATTCGCTAAGGCGTGCCATGACAACTTATAAAGAAGGACATGGCTTATCCCATTTTCATGAAAAGATTGTCAAAGGCATGCAAAAACGTGGGCATGATCTCGCATTTGCAGAGCGTTTGTGCCATCAAATCGAAGGCTTTGGCAAGTATGGATTTCCTGAATCACATGCCGCAAGCTTTGCTCTATTAGTTTATATCTCAGCATGGATTAAATGCCATCTCCCTGCAGCATTTTATTGTGGTCTACTCAATGCTCAACCGATGGGTTTTTATACACCGTCACAACTGCTACAGGACGCAATGCGTCACGATGTCGAAATCCGACCGATTGACGTTAATTCATCAGAATGGTTTTCAACAATCGAGCACGGTGATAATACACCTTGCATTCGTCTTGGTTTTCATTTGATTAAAGGATTAAAAGCACAAAGTGTAAACCTGCTAGTCAGTTCTCGACACTCTATATTCAAAAACCTCAACGACTTTAGAAGTAGAACAAAGCTATCTGTTTCCGATTTAGAGATTCTAGCTGGCGCAAACGCATTCAGAAGCCTTATAGAAAACCGATTTGAGAGCTTTTGGCAAATAGGTGATCAAGAATCTCAATTGCCTTTATTTCAACACATTGCTCATATTGAAGACGATTTCAAACCACGCAAACCCCAGTTAGGTGAAAGACTTGTTGCAGACTACAACACGACTGGATTATCTCTCGAGGCACACCCCATGAGTCTTTTAAGACACAAATCTGCATTTCAGTACTGTCGAAAATCATCAGAGCTCTTAAAATTATCAAAATCTCCCGACCGCACTATTTGGGTTGCTGGAATCGTATCAACGCGACAACGACCTGGATCGGCATCCGGAGTCGTTTTTATTACGCTTGAGGATGAAGACGGCCAAATCAATTGCCTCGTTTGGCCGGCACTTGTTGAAAAATTTCGACGCGAAATTTTAGTCAGCCAGCTTCTCAAAGTTCGCGGTAAAATTCAGCAATCACATGGCGTCATTCACGTCATTGCTCAAAGTTTAATTGATTCAAGCCAGTGGCTTGGAGAACTGACTCCGAGGTCACGTGATTTTCATTGAATCAAATTCCGATCAATTCGCGCGACTGAGGATTCAGAAAGATCACCAATTGCCAAATCAAATTGAAGTTGCCGAATCACATGGCGGTGACGAGCCTTGGCAAAGTCCCTCTCAGTAGCAAATAGATCTTTTTTTGCGTTCAATAACTCGACTATATCTCCAGAACCAACTGCGTAGGCCGCCTCCGTTGCTTCCACTCGACTAGCCGCTGAAACAATAGCTAAGCGTCGAGCTTCAATTAAACGAACACTCGCTTCGAGATTCCGGTAAGCCACCTGCATAGCAGTTAATACTTCGCGACGTGCTTTCAACAAATTCGCTTCAGAACGAATAACTCCAAACTGAGCCACTTTAACCTTGGCTCCAGCAACTCCGTTCGTGTAAATAGGTGCAGACCATGTCAAGGCCAATACATTACTTCGAGCCGATGTACTGGTTGATGATGTGTTACCCCCAGACGCGTCAGATACTGAAAAAATGGAAGACAAGGCCAAGCTTGGACTACTTTCCGCTCGTGCCTCGTCTAAATCAGCAAGTGCACGGCGATAAGCTTCGAACTTAATTACGACATTTGGATGAACATCTACCAGTGCATTCAAATCTTTCCGCAGCTCCCGATTAATGTCAGCTACAAATTTCTCACTCAAGTCAGCAAGCTTTACAATCGGAGCACCAACCAGCCTTTGTAGATCAAAATTTGCTGTTTCCCGCGCAACCTCTGCACTAATTAAGCCCACCTTAGTCAAATCCAGTCGTGCACGTGCTTGGTCAACGTCCACGCGCGTTCCAATACCTACACTCAGCCGTTCTGAGGCCTGCTCAAGCTGACGCTCAAAGGCCTCCACCTCGGCAAGAGACGCAGCTAAATCTTGCTCTGCAGACAAAACTGAAAAATATGTATTAGCCACAGAAACAATGTGACTCTGGCGGTAGGCTGCAAGAGTTACGTCTGCTTCACGAGATGCCGCATCCTGGCTTTCAATTGATGCGTCCAGACCACTATTGATAAGAGGTAGGCTCAAAGTTACCGACAGTGTACCCCTCGCATAATCATCATCAATTTTTAGATTCTGGGTTTGTTTAGCTGATATCGATAAGTCAGCACTCAACCCCCTCCCCCCGCGCACCTGTTCACTAAGAGCATTAGCCAAATCTCGCGTTGCCAATTGAGAACGTAACGCTGGATCATTATCCACAGCCAAATCATAGATTTCCGACAACCCTTGAGGTTCAGCAATGGCGCTACTTGCCACAATAAGGCCCGCCGCAACAATAAGTATCCGCATGATATCTACCTCAACATTAGCCAGAGTGGATCTCGCGACTAATTCTCTTCACTGCTTCAATCATAGTGGCAGGCTTCTGAGGATCAACGTGTTGATTGATTCCATGGCCTAGATTAAATACGTGCCCAGGGTTCGGACCAAAACATTTCAGCAGTCGCTCGACCTCCGAAATCACTAAAGTATCTGACCCAAAGAGAACTGATGGATCCAGATTACCTTGCAATCCCACCTTCGATCCAACCCGGCGCCGACATTTTCCAATATCAATAGTCCAATCCAAACCAATTGCGTCGCAGCCAGTTTGAACCATTTGCTCTAACCACGCGCCGCCGCCTTTGGTGAACAAAATCACGGGTACTCGACGACCTTCTGACTCAGAAATAAGTCCTTTAACAATCTTGTCCATGTACGCGAGCGAGAATTCGAGATAAGCAGGTTCAGTTAAAACACCGCCCCAAGTATCAAAGATCTGCAATACTTGTGCACCTGCAGTAATCTGAGCATTCAGATAGTCAGTCACAGCAATTGCCAACTTATTCAGCAATGCGTGTAAGGCGCCAGGGTCGGAATACATCAACCCCTTAGCGTAGCGATACTCCTTAGAACCTCCACCCTCAATCATATAAGTTGCAAGCGTCCAAGGACTTCCTGAAAAGCCAATCAGCGGCACGCTACCGTTCAACTCACGACGAATCGTTTTGACTGCATTCATTACGTAATCTAGCGCATCGGCCATTGGAGGGATAGGTAGTGCATCAATATCGGCTCTCGTCCGAACGGGACGCTTAAAGCGAGGACCTTCTCCAACTTCAAAATATAACCCGCAATTCATTGCGTCTGGGATCGTAAGGATGTCAGAAAACAGAATAGCGGCATCCAGCGAATACCGCCTTAAGGGCTGAATCGCAACCTCACAGGCCAACTCCGTATTCTTACAAAGGCTCATGAAGTCACCAGCCTGTGCACGAGTAACTCGATATTCAGGCAAATAACGCCCCGCCTGACGCATCATCCAGACAGGTGTCTGGTCAACGGGCTGGCGAAGCAATGCTTTTAAAAAACGATCATTTTTTAAATCTGATGTCATGCCGATGCGAGTGCTTGCTCTAGATCGGCAAGAATATCGTCTATGTGTTCAATACCCACGCATAAGCGAATCATTTCTGGCCTCACTCCAACTAAAAGTTGTTCTGGATCAGATAGTTGACGATGAGTAGTTGATGCTGGGTGACACGCGAGCGAGCGAGCGTCACCAATATTAACCAGTCGCTTGAAGAGTCCTAATGAATCATAGAATTTCACTCCTGCCTCTAATCCACCTTTTATGCCAAAAGTTAATAAAGCCGAAGGCTTTCCACCCAATTGGCTCTTTGCCAACTCGTGGTGCGGATGGTCCGGCAATCCGGCGTAGCTTACCCAATCTATTTTGGCATGGGACTTTAAAAATTCAGCAACTTTCTGGGCATTGTCGCAATGACGTTCCATTCGGAGATTTAGCGTCTCAATTCCTTGAATCAAAAGAAAGGCATTCATTGGCGCCAGTGCGGCTCCTGTATTCCTCAGAGGAACTGTGCGAGCACGAGCTATGAAAGCAGCTGGCCCAAACGTATCAGAATAAACAATGTCATGATATGCAGGCTCTGGAGCAGTCATTCCCGGGAATTTCTCAGCCTGGGCAGCCCAATCAAACTTGCCACTATCGACAATAATGCCCCCCAAGGAGTTTCCGTGGCCGCCCATAAACTTTGTAAGTGCGTGCACAACAATACTGGCACCGAGTTCAATTGGCTTACACAAAACTGGAGTGGCTACTGTATTGTCAACAATTAGAGGTAGTCCCCTCCGTGACGCCATGGCTGCCATAGCTCGAATATCAATTATATTCCCAGCCGGATTTCCAATAGTTTCGCAAAAAATGGCTCTAGTATTTTCATCAACCAGCTTTTCAAGATCTTCAGGAACATCCGTTTCAGCAAAACGGACTTCAACGCCCTGACTTGGCAACATGTGACGGAACAGAGTATATGTGCCACCGTAAAGCTGAGGGGTGGTCACAATATTATGACCTTGACTAGCCAACGTCTGGATAGCGTAGGTGATAGCTGTCATTCCAGAAGATACAGCAAGGGCGGCAATACCACCCTCCAGCGCTGCAACGCGCTGCTCGAGCACATCGCAAGTTGGGTTCATTATTCGTGTGTAAATATTACCTGGAACCTCCAAGTTAAATAACGCAGCCCCATGAGCGGCATCATCAAACTCGAAGGCAACATTTTGGCAAATTGACGGAATAACCGCCTTCGTTGTCGGATCAGTCTGATAACCAGCATGAATTGCTAAAGTCTCATCACGCATTGTATTAACCTCTTTTTAATTGAAAACAACAAAGGGTTTACCTAAAAATGTGGATACGATCCAATATCTTTATCGAATAGCCATATAATCAAGAATCGAATCAGCAGCTGCGCGGCCTTCCGCAATCGCTGTAACAACCAGATCTGAGCCTCTTACCATGTCGCCGCCAGCAAAAATCTTAGGGTTGGTGGTTTGGTATGGCAAATCCTGTTCCTCAGGAGCAACGACTAATCCTGAACTTGCAGTATCAATGCTCAAATCGACGAACCAATCAGCAGGACTTGGACGGAAACCAAAAGCGATCAGCACACAATCGGTCTCAATAATTTCTTCTGACCCGGCAACAACCTCGGGACGGCGGCGACCGTTGGCATCAGGCTCGCCCAGCTTAGTAGTCACGAATTTAACTCCAATCACACCTTCAACAGCATCACCAATAATTTCCACTGGCTGACGATTGAAAAAGAATTTGACACCCTCTTCGCGCGCGTTGGCTACCTCACGTCTCGAGCCAGGCATATTCGCCTCGTCTCGCCGGTAGACACAAGTCACAGACTTTGCACCCTGACGAATCGTTGTTCGATTACAATCCATCGCAGTATCTCCCCCACCCAGGATCATGACGTGCTTACCTTGCATATTGATAAATTCACTCGAATCTTTCTCATAACCGAGGCAACGATTCACATTTGAAATCAAAAAAGGTAAGGCCTTGAAGACTCCTGGAAAGTTCTCACCGGGGAACCCACCCATCATATTAGTGTAAGTCCCCATGCCAAGAAATATGGCATCGTATGACTCCATAATTTCACCCACAGTAATGTCTGAACCAATTTCTGTCCTCAACCGGAACTCAATCCCCATACTTTCAAAAATCTCACGCCGACGAGTCATTACCTTTTTTTCAAGCTTAAATTCAGGAATACCAAATGTCAGTAAACCACCAATTTCTGGGTGGCGGTCAAAGACAACAGGCTTTACACCACCCCGCACCAGAATATCTGCACAAGCGAGTCCAGCTGGCCCGGCACCAATAATCGCGACACGCTTATCTGTCCAAACGACTTCAGACATGTCAGGACGCCAACCGAGAGCAAAGGCCGTATCTGTAATATATTTTTCGACAGACCCAATCGTGACAGCACCAAATCCGTCATTCAGGGTACAAGCACCTTCACACAGGCGATCCTGAGGGCAAACTCGACCGCAAACTTCGGGAAGTGAGTTAGTCTTATGGCATAACTCAACTGCCGCCATTATATTTCCCTGACTGATGAGCTCAAGCCAATTAGGAATATGATTGTGCACTGGGCATTTCCACGAGCAGTAGGGGTTCCCGCAAGATAAACAACGATGAGCCTGACCGGAAGCCTGCTCTGGCCTAAACCCCTCGTAAATCTCATCAAACGTATTCTTACGCGTATCCAGGCGTTTTTTCTTTGGATCTCCGCGTCCCACGTCGACAAATTGTAATGAGTTATTCAATCGATCAGCCATGGTCATCTCCTTAGTGCGTGTCCGTATTTGGCACAGACGCTGGCGCGAATGGGTCTGGTAGCATTGAAGCTTTTGGCGTTACTAGCCAAAATAGTCCAATATAACTTTCAAAATCATTCATGATTGCCTGTCCCCAAATACTTTCTGTTGCCTGAATATAATCGGCCAAGTGTCCCCTTAGATGTGCTCTATATTGCTCCATTTGCTCAGTACTTATACGTGCGATCTCAACCAATTCATGATTGTAGCGATCAACAAAGGTTCTTGACTCATCAAGAATATAGGCAAATCCACCAGTCATGCCTGCACCAAAATTTCTACCAGTCCTTCCAAGGACGATTACTAGGCCACCTGTCATATACTCGCAACAATGATCACCCGCACCTTCAATAATTGCTGTTGCACCAGAGTTGCGCACCGCAAAGCGCTCACCAGCAAGGCCAGCCGCGTATAGCGTTCCACTGGTCGCCCCATACAAACAAGTATTGCCAATGATCGAGGTTTCCTGCGATGCAAATTGCGAACCAGGGGGCGGCGATATAACCAAGCGACCACCGGCCATACCCTTACCCACGTAGTCGTTCGCATCACCACGCAGATTCATCTCTAGTCCAGGCGCATTAAAAACACCAAAGCTCTGTCCAGCTGTTCCAGATAAATTCAAACGAATTGGATTCAGCAATCCCTCACCACCATACGCCAGTGAAATTTCGCCAGACAAAGTTGCCCCAACAGACCGGTCACAGTTCGTAACTACGAACTCAAAGTCCCCACCTTGCCCGGACGCCACAGCATCACGAGTCGCATCAACAATTGCTTGGTTCAACGGCGCCTCATCATAAGGTACATTTTTCTCAACAGCGCACAGCTGAGGCTTCCCATCATGCTCGGGCCCCTGATAGAGCAGTGGACCCAAGTCAAGCTTCGCCTGGCGTTGAGAACGACCAGCAATCTGAGTCAATAAGTCAGTTCTGCCAACCAATTCAGGCATTGTGCTAATTCCAAGCTCCGCCATGAGTTCGCGCGTCTCTTCAGCCACGAAGGTAAAGAAATGTTTAATCATCTCAACCGTGCCCCGGAAATGTTGCTTACGCAGAAGTTCATTCTGAGTTGCAACACCCGTAGCACAATTATTTAAATGGCAAATCCGAAGATACTTGCATCCCATAGCAACCATTGGCGCGGTCCCAAATCCAAAACTCTCAGCTCCCAAAATCGCAGCCTTGACGACATCCAGACCAGTCTTCAATCCACCGTCTGTTTGCAATCGCACTTTGCCTCGTAAATCATTGGCGCGCAGGGCTTGGTGAGCCTCAGATAGACCAAGCTCCCAAGGGGATCCAGCATATTTTATTGATGTAATGGGACTGGCTGCTGTCCCACCATCATAACCAGAGATCGTAATCAGGTCGGCATATGCTTTAGCAACACCAGCCGCAATAGTTCCCACACCGGGTTCACTCACAAGTTTGACTGATACTAGAGCTTTGGGGTTGACTTGCTTTAAATCAAAGATAAGCTGCGCCAAGTCCTCAATCGAGTAGATGTCATGGTGTGGTGGCGGAGATATTAAAGTTACCCCCGGTACAGAGTGACGAAGCCTCGCTATCAGAGCATTTACTTTGCCGCCAGGCAACTGTCCTCCCTCTCCAGGCTTAGCTCCCTGAGCAACTTTGATTTGCAAAACTTCAGCATTGACTAAGTAGTGAGGCGTAACACCAAAACGACCGGAGGCAATCTGCTTAATTTTAGATCCACGCGAAGTGCCATATCGAGCAGGATCTTCCCCACCCTCCCCTGAATTGGAACGCGCACCAAGCTCGTTCATTGCCTGGGCAAGGGATTCATGCGCCTCAGGGCTCAGTGCTCCTAAAGACATTCCTGCCGAATCAAATCGCTTAAGAATGGACTCAACCGGTTCTACATCATCAACAGAGATCGATGGACTAGAGTCAAAGTTGAGTTCTAGCAAATCACGGAGCGTGGCTACTGGCCGCTCATTAACTAATTTTGCATACTTGTTATACGTCACGTACGAGCCCGTTTGCACAGCCTGCTGTAAAGTCTGAATAACATCTGGGTTATAGGCATGATATTCACCACCATGCATATATTTTAAAAATCCACCTTGTGGGACTGACTTTCGAGTCGACCACGCTAGTGATTGACGAAATTCTTGGTCATGCTCAAAATCTGAAAAATCAGCACCTGCAATCCGGCTTTGAACTCCTTTGAAGCACAGAGTAACCACTTCATCAGCCAATCCAATAGCCTCAAAAAGTTGAGCCCCACGATAGCTGGCCACTGTAGAAATCCCCATTTTTGAAAGAATTTTCAGAAGCCCCTTGTTAATCCCCTTCCGATAATTTCTGTGCAGCTCCAGCGGATCACCAATCAGCTCATCGGTATCAACCAAGTCATTAATCACACGATACGACAGATATGGATAAATGGCGGTTGCTCCAAATCCAAGCAATACTGCAAATTGATGCGAATCCCGAGCCTCTGCTGTATCTACGATGATATTGGCCGCGCATCGAAGGCCCTTTTCTATTAACCGATGATGCACAGCGCCTGTTGCCATGGTCGCTGAAACCACCCATTGTTCTTCTGACACCTGCCGGTCTGAAAGAATCAATAAAGTTTTACCAGAGCCAACAGCATCAGCAGCCTGCTGGCAAACCATTTCGACAGCGGCCTTTAAACCAATGGCCGGATCAAAAGCTAACTCAATCTGGATCCGTCCAAATTGTGGATGCTCAAAAGCCTTCAATCGATCCATCTTGGGTGCTGAAAGGATCGGTGAGTGCAGAATGACACGTTCTGCGTGATCCGCTGTTTCCTCGAAAGGGTTCAACTCCTTACCTAGGCAAGTCTCCAGACTCATTACAATCGATTCACGCAATGGATCAATTGGCGGATTTGTAACTTGTGCAAATTGTTGCCGAAAATAGTCAGCCACATGTCTCTGTTCAGAAGATAAAACCGCCATTGGCGTGTCATCACCCATCGATCCAACCGCTTCCTGACCTGTTTCAGCCAATGGCTTAATTACTTGATCACGCTCCTCACTCGTCAGATTAAATAACTTTAAATATGGAGGTAACCCATGATCGGATAATATCCTTAGGTCAGAGTGTGGATCCTTCATATCCGCCTCAAACCTAATCGTTTGCTCACGGAGCCATCTCTTGTAGGGCCGGCATTCTTTCAATTGATGATCAATCACATCAGATGTCATTAGCTGTCCTGTTTCTGTATCAACAGCTAAAATTTCGCCAGGCCCAACACGCCCTTTGGCGATGACATCTTCAGGCTTGTAATTCCAAGTTCCAACTTCCGAAGCCAAGGTCAAGTAACCATTTTTGGTTTTAACCCAACGAGCAGGTCTCAAGCCGTTACGATCAAGCAAACAACAGGCATACCTGCCATCCGTTAGCACAATACCAGCAGGACCATCCCATGGTTCCATATGCATCGAATTATACTCATAGAATGCTCTGAGATCAGCATCCATATCCTCAACATTCTGCCAGGCTGGTGGCACTAGCATACGGATAGCGCGGAACATATCCATCCCACCCGCAACCATTACTTCCAGCATATTGTCCAAGCTCGATGAGTCGGATCCCGTATTATTGACCAGCGGCAGAATCTGCTCGAGCTCAGGCAATCGATCAGATTTAAATAGGTGACCTCGCGCATGTGCCCAACTTCGATTACCTGCGATTGTATTTATTTCACCATTATGGGCCAATAATCGGAAAGGCTGGGCTAAAGGCCAGCGTGGCAAAGTATTAGTTGAGAATCGCTGATGAAATACGCAAATCGCCGTTGCCATTAACGGATCATTCAGGTCAGGATAGAAGTTATGCAAGTCCGCCGGCATCATCAATCCTTTGTATGAGATGACACGGCGGGATAATGAGCACAAATAGTTCTCACTATCAAATGCGATGGCTGTCTCAACCAGGCGCGAGGCTATAAATAAATCGCTGTCGAATTGCCCCTTATCCTGAGTTGTAGGCTCAATAAAAACTTGCATAAAAACCGGCATATTATCTAAGGCGATTGGACCTAGATTTGTGGAATCCACAGGGACATTTCGCCACCCGACAGCTGCCAGATTTCGTGCCTTAAATACCGCCTCAATAGCTCTGATAGCGATAGATTGCGACTTCTCTTGAGTCGAAAAAAACATCATGCCAACAGCGTAGACCTCGCCCAGCTCACGACCTAATATACTCTTACCTTCCCGGCGCATGAATGCATCGGGCATTTGAAACAACAAGCCACATCCATCGCCTGTCTTTCCGTCTGCAGCAATACCACCTCGGTGAGTCATGCAGGTCAATGAATCGATCGATGTCATCAATAAATTATGACTTGCTTGACCTTCGCAATGCGCAATAAGACCGAAACCGCAGTTATCACGAAACTCACCCGGTGTATAAAGACCTTTAGCCATATAAAATTTCCTAACTACAAAGTCCCTAGGAACTTGTCCTCAACAAATTTGGCCCGCTAAAATTCAGCGGCGAACCTTACGAAATTCTACCCCAACTAAACTGACTGATCCGTTTCAACGAGATTCAATTTTGCTCATGCTCAGAAGAAAAAGGTCGAACAGTATATGACCCCCCGAATCTGGTAGCAAACGAAAGCTCCAACCTGAAAGATTAGTTTTAATTTGAATTCAGCGGAACTGAACTCTCTCGGGGCGCAGCATGTTCTGCATCATTCATCTGAACAAATGCAAAAGTAGTAAACACCAAAGCCAATAAAATCCCAACAATGATAATCCAGCGTGGGATTAGCCCACTCTGCCCATACATGTCAGTTTTATCTTGGGGCGTTTCGATATCAATACCAGAGGTATGATGTTCCGTAATTGCTCTTATAAGTTGCCTAGGGTGCATTGCGTAGCTTTTCAAAACTATGGTGGATATGGATTTTTTCTTCACAGTTGGGTGCAGCTCAGATATAGCCTGCTCAAGATCGTGTTTATCCCATGGAGGCAAAAGCACTGTGCTTGCTATAGCCGGAGTTGGGCGTAAACCTTGAAGACGAGATACCAATAGATCCTCGCCGACAAGCAGGATTGACCAACGACGTCCATATGCTCCAGAAGAAAGTTCATGAAACAGTTCTAAAACTGGATTCGGAAGGCAATGTACATCGTCGACAATTATCTCTGGAATACCGTGCTCAATTCCAACGGGCTGCTTCAGTTGTAATCGCTCTAACATTTGAATATCTGAACCCTCTGGCCTCAGTCCGATCATTCCGATCAAGCGAAGTACCACATCAGGCCTATCAGAAATCAGCTTGCCCTCCAAACGCAGCGGATTCACTGGACTTCTAAGAACCAAAGCCTCAATAACAGTCGACTTACCCTGGCCAGGGGCACCCACTAAAACGATCAGCCGCCCTGCCCAGCGAACTGCTGAACGAATCCGCTCCATACATGCTTGCTGCGAACGAACTAATGACAACATGAGCTCAACACGTCTGACAGTAACTTTTCTGAAACTGTATCTTCGACATAAGCCTCTCCGAGCGACCGGAGCAAAACCAACCGGAGACGCCCATCCTCATTTTTTTTGTCCACAGCCATGTGCTTTAAAAAAGAACTAGAAGTCATTCCTTTTGGCGGCCGCACAGGTAAAGCAGCTTTTTGACAGATTGAAATTACTCGGTCAACATCAGTATTCGAAATCATTCCCATGGCATGCGATAGGCGGGTGGCCATAACCATACCTACACTAACCGCCTCACCATGAAGCCATTCGCTGTAGCCCAAGTGAGTCTCGATAGCATGTCCAAAAGTATGACCAAAATTCAATAAGGCACGAACTCCACTCTCCCGCTCGTCGAGGGCTACAATATCCGCTTTCATTTGACATGAATGCTCAATCGCTTCAGCCAAAGCTTCCGCATCCTTCCCAATCAAATCATTAAGATTAGCCTCAATCCATCTGAGAAAAACTACATCTCCTAACAATCCGTACTTGATCACTTCAGCTAGTCCAGCAGTCATTTCTCTCGACGGCAAAGTTTTGAGTAAGCCGGTATCAGCGAAAACGGCGATAGGCTGATGAAAAGCTCCAATCATATTTTTACCTAACCGATGATTGACTCCAGTCTTTCCACCGACAGATGAATCAACTTGGGATAGTAATGTCGTAGGAATTTGAATGAAATCGATGCCGCGCTGATAAGTGGCTGCAGCAAAACCGACCATGTCACCAACTACACCACCCCCAAGGGCAATCATCGTAGCACTCCTGGAGAATTTATTAGCCAATGCTTCAGCAAAGATCATATCCAGTGTATCGATTCGCTTATAGCTTTCGCCATCTGGCAAAATGACCACTGCTACATCGAACTTTTGAAGACTTCTTATGACGACGTCGAGATAAAGAGGCGCAATACTCTGATTTGTAACAACCAATACTTGACGACCTTTAATGACTGCGCTCAGAGTCGATTCTACTAATAAATTCTCGCCAATCTTAATCGGGTAGGAACGGATTCCTAAATTCACATTAAGTGTCCGTATCATATACTTCCTTAATCTGCTCTATAATGTGCCGTACTAAAACGGATGGGTTTGCTTTTTTTGTTTGCACTCTAATACCTGAGCATTCCCGATAAAAAGATTCTCGTTCCACCGCCATAGACCGCAGTTTTGCTCTTGGATCTGATACTTTCAGTAGCGGACGACTCTTGTCATTTTTTAATCGATCAAACTGGGTTTTCAAATCCACTTGCAGCCAAATCACCAACCCTCCGTAGCTTTTTAGAAATACTCTATTATTAGGTCGCAACACCACACCTGCACCGCAGGAAACTACGACGCGGCCAAATGCAACCAATTCCTTTAAAACACGGGCCTCACGATTTCGAAAGCCAGCTTCTCCCTCGACATCAAAAATCCAAGAGATATCAGCGCCACAGCGCGCCTCAATTTCTTCATCCATATCAAAAAATGGCACGCCGAGCTTGAGCGCCAATAAGCGACCCACCGTTGTTTTTCCAGCGCCTGTAGGTCCGATCAGAATTAGCGCAGAAGAATCTTGGGACATGCAACCTCAGTAGT
>CAZFNA010000012.1:0-29166 GCA_964520465.1 uncultured Pseudomonadales bacterium
CAATCGCATCTTGGTCGCCAATGTAATCTGACCCTTTGACGGTGTCATACATGTGCCAACGCCAGTCATCATTGGGATCAGCACTTGCAATAGCGCAAGTAATTCCTCCCTGAGCAGACACTGTATGAGACCGCGTCGGAAATACTTTCGTCAAACATGCTGTTTTAAAGCCAGACTGAGCCATTTGGAGTGAAGCGCGCATGCCAGCACCCCCGCCGCCAATCACTACAGCATCGAATGAAAGCTTACGAAGTAACGCCATGGATTAAAATCCCCACAAAATACTGATGCCCCAGACCACGAAGACAAACAACGAGATCGCGACAAATCCAAGAAAAGCCAAGCGTATAAAACTTTTTTTAATGTAGTCGGTTGCGACTGTCCAAAGACCGATCCACGCGTGGCCTACTAACGCCAATATTGCAAGCAGTGTAAAAATTCGCATCCATGTCTGCCCGATGAATACCTGCCACTGTGCAAATGTCAACTCAGCACCATTTACGACAAGCCAGACCACCATCACAACTGTATAAGTAGCCAAAATCAGAGCGCTAAATCTCTGGATAAGCCAATCAGTAACGCCACTCCGGCTATAGTTCAAAACGTTCGCTACCACACCCAAAATCCAGCTAGTATCATCAGCACGATTGAAATGCCAATCGAAGCTTTCGCAAACAGAGCACCTGATTCTAAAGTTTCGCCGTACCCCATATCCATGACCAGATGCTTAACACCAGCGACGAAGTGATATGCTAACGCGCTGAGTACACCCCAAATAATAAACGCAATAAAGCCATTTTCAAGTAGTAATACTGCGTCAGCAAATCCCGCCTCGCTTTCGAGTGACTGGCCCAGCAGAGCTAGCAAAATAAAGCTGCCGAAAAACAAAATCACACCAGCAACTCTATGAAGAATGGACGCGATTGCTGTTATCGGAAAACTGAAAGTGGTCAGGTCCAGGTTGACTGGACGCTCACTCGACATAGACATATCTTGAGATTCCTCTTTGTGGGAGCAATTAAGCGACCCTTAGTATAATCAGGTCTTTATAGCGTTACAAAGGGTAACGTGAGTTCTTTACTAACAAATCAATAATGGTGAATTGACACTTGAATCACCCCGACTATAGTGGGCAACGCTTCTAAGCCCCCCGCGAACTGCAAAAATAGTTCCAAAAATAAAGCTTAGCAGTAGATTTATATTGAAAGGAGTCCAAGAAATGTCCGAGAAAAATGCCACGCTCACCCTCCCCACCGGTGAAATGGTGGATCTACCCATTTTAAAAGGATCATATGGCCCAGATGTTATCGATGTTTCAGGGCTATTAAAAGCTGGTTATTTCACATATGACATCGGATTTATGTCCACCGCGGCCTCAGAGTCCAAGATAACCTTTATTGATGGCGACGCTGGGGTTTTACTGCATCGCGGATATTCAATCGAAGATTTGGCTGAACATTCTGACTTCTTGGAGACCTGCTATCTGCTTTGGTACGGACAACTGCCGAGCGCGCCACAAAAAGCAGAGTTCGTATCTCAGATAACGCGACACACAATGGTTCACGAATCGCTCGCTCATTTCTTTGAAGGCTTTCAATATAACGCTCACCCAATGGCCATGATGTGTGGGGCCGTCGGCGCTCTTTCAGCCTTTTATCATGACGTGATGGATATCCGCTCAGAACGAGACCGAGAAATCGCTGCGCACAGGCTCGTGGCCAAAATGCCAACAATCGCATCCATGTGCTACAAACACTCAATCGGACAACCGTTCATGTACCCTAGGAACGATCTCTCGTACGCAGCGAATTTTTTGTACATGATGTTTGGAACACCCTGCGAGGAATACACTATTAGCCCCGCGGTCGAAAAAGCCATGGATCGAATTTTTCTTCTGCATGCAGATCACGAACAGAATGCCTCAACCTCAACGGTCCGCCTCGCAGGCTCTACGGGAGCCAATCCGTTTGCATGCCTATCAGCTGGTATTGCTGCTCTTTGGGGGCCTGCGCACGGTGGTGCGAATGAGGCAGTCCTGGTTATGCTGGAAGAAATCGGATCGGTCGAAAATATCCCAGCTTGTCTGGAAAGAGCCAAAGACCCAAACGATTCATTCAAACTTATGGGTTTCGGACACCGGGTCTACAAAAATTTCGATCCGCGAGCCAAAGTAATGAAAAAATCATGCGACGCAGTATTGGCCGAACTCAGCGTTACCGATCCACGCTTAGCGGTTGCTATGGAGCTTGAGCGAATTGCACTTTCAGATCCATACTTCGTTGAGCGCAAGCTTTTCCCAAATGTCGATTTCTACTCAGGAATAATCCTAAGCGCGATCGGAATTCCGACGAGCATGTTCACAGTGATTTTTGCGGTTGCACGAACGGTCGGATGGATCACTCATTGGCACGAAATGATTTCAAGCCCATATAAAATTGGCCGGCCGAGGCAGCTCTATACCGGGGAAAAACCTCGACCCTACAAGACAACTTAACCTGTCTTAAAGCCCTGCCGATCAGGGCTTTTTGATTAAGCCTAGACTAGCCCGTAAGCTCTTTAATTTTGCAGAGATTACACAACGAGATCTTAGGGCATGCCTCAAGCAAAGGCACGTCGCAGTGCCTTTAGTCTGGCGCCTAACACGCTTGGTTCGTAGGCGACCGCAGCCCCCACACCCCAAACCGGATTTGGCCAAGCGTCGTCGTCGGAAAATCGCGCGATAACATGAACATGAAGCTGGCGCACCTGGTTTCCCAAAGCCGCCACATTGAGTTTATATGGCGAGAAAACATCCTGCATCACCTGGGAGACATGTTCAATCTCAAGCCAAATCTGACACCTTAACTCAGGTGAGACATCGATCAACTCAACAGCTAGGGGCACTCTTGGAATCACAAGAAGCCACGGCCAGCGGGCGTCGTCCACAAGCCTGAGTTCAGATATTTTTAGTTCGATCAATCGGTGGCTTGTTTCTTTTAGTCGAGGGTCAATGTTGAATTTAATTGCGTCCATAAAAAACTGACTAAATGTCTCTCAAAGAGTGACCATCTAACCAACGCTGATCGTTATCAGGACCAATTTCTTTTTTCCAAATAGGGACACGAACCTTCAGCTGATCAATAGCATCTGAAACCACAGAGAGAGCAGCCTTGCGGTGAGCACTACTTGCCACGATCACCACGCTCGCCTCGCCTACACGAACTAGGCCTCGCGAATGAATCACTAAAAGCCTAACGGGGTGCCGCTCAGTTAGCTCAGTACAAAGCTCAACGAGTGCCTTTATCGCTAACTCAGGATGAACATCATAGTCTACCGCTGCTGCTTCCAGTCCCTGGTTATGATTCCTGACTACACCAAAAAACTGGGCCACCGCTCCATGTGCAGAATCTGAGACCTTGTCATCCAATCCTTGGGTAGGGCAAGGCCCATCAACTAGCCTACAAGTCCAGTTCTTACCGGATGACTCAGCAAACATAAAGTCCTCATCCCCCAGCAATGGGTGGCAACAGTGAAACTGCAGTGCCTTCTGCAGTCATCCTATCGTTCAAAAGCTCATCTCCATCCGCAAAGACCGAGCGCTTCAGCACAACACATAAATCAGGGCGCTTGCGCGAAACTAAAAATCCATCAACCGCAATTCTAATATCTGCCACGGCCAAGGACGCCACTTCAACCTCAAAACTATCACCCAAATCACGAAAGATGCCGAGGCAAGAGATCGTTACCTTGCTCATACCCGACCTTTACGACCTTGTTTTTCGATCATCACGATCGCTTTGGGTAAGCCTTCAATAAAGATTCCAAAGCACTCTTTTACAGCCTGCAAACTACCCGGCAACGTAATCACTAATGACCGCCCAATCAGGCCGCCGCCCATTCTCGATAGCCATGCCGTCTTGGTATAAACCGAACTCTCGGAACGAAGCCACTCACCAAGCCCAGGCAATTCTGGATTCAGATAATCAGCCAAGGCTAGCGGAGTCACATCACGAGGTCCCGGACCGGTTCCACCAGTGCAGAGGATCACATGTGGGTCTTGTTGTTCTGATATACCAGAGACAGTGCTTTGAATCAGCTCAAACTCATCCGGGATGACTTGGTATAAACAAATTTCAGCACCCTCTGCTTTTAATGCGTCGACTAAATAGTGTCCAGACTCATCCTTATAAGTGCCGTCAGACGCGCGGTCACTCATCACAACCACCGCGACCGAACGCCCGGCTAGCGAAGTCTGGCTTGGCAAGCGCTCAAGCACCCAAGTTGGGATGCTTGCATCTTCGTTTATCCATACGCCCGACTTACCGCCAGTTTTGGTGAGCAACTCAAGGTCACTTATCTTAAGCACAGGATCAGTGCCTTTGCACAAATCCCAAATACATAAAAGAGCGGCACTAGCGCCGGCCAAAGCCTCCATTTCGACGCCTGTTTTAGCGTAGGCAGCCGCCTCGCAGAATACTCGAACCGCCTGGAGATCAGGGACCAATTCGAATGATACTAGGACTTGATCTAACGGCAACGGGTGACACATGGGCAACAGATTTGCGCACTGCTTAGCGCCATTAACCCCTGCAATTTCCGCCATGGGAAAACAATCACCCTTCGGTAAAGTCTTGTCTCTCACCCTAGTAAAAGCGTTAGGACCCAGATAAATTATACCTGCAGCGATAGCTCGACGGTTGGTATGACGTTTACCACCTACGTCAATCATCGAGAAATTTGAGATAAGCTCACGCTCCGCCAAGTTATCCCCCTATAGATGCAAAGTGTGGTGTCGCACCTGTGTTGTGATCATGCAGGCCGTGCCCTGCTACCTTCAGGTCAAGCAGTTCACAGATAGTCTCTTTAAGAGCTTCTTTATCGGCATCTTTTTGGATATATGGTCGCAAGTCATGTCCACCATCACCGAAGAGGCAAAGATGTAAGCCGCCCTTTGCTGACACGCGCAAGCGATTACAAGTCGTACAGAAATCTTTTGAATATGGCGCAATCAAACCAACACTACCGTGATGATCCGGATGCTTCCAAACTCTTGCAGGACCTGCCATAGCCTCTCTTGGAGCTTCAACCCAACCCTCGGACAAAAGACGCGATACAAGAATATCACCCGAAACGTGATATTTATCAAAGTACGCCCTATTTTCGCCGGTTTCCATAAGCTCTATGAAACGCAAATTTACACCGCTTGATGCCCAGGCAATAAACCCTTCCAGGTCGCTATGATTCAGGTCTTTAAGTAACACTGCATTCACCTTAACAGGTGAGAATCCAATGTCTTGGCAAAGGCGCAGACCTTCCATCACCTCTTCGAACCGATTTTTACCTGTGATCAGCTCAAACCGCTCCGCTGTTAACCCATCAATCGAAACGTTAATAGCAGACACACCGGCATCAAAAAAGCTTTGCGCCTTCTCAGGCAACTTGTAGCCGTTTGTGGTCATCGCGACAGTTTCGACCCCTGGGGTTTGAGACACTACCCGGGCGATATCTAAGAAATCTTTTCGAAGCGTGGGTTCGCCACCGGTGAGCCTTACTTTCCGTGTCCCTAGCTCCGCAAAACCTGCCATCAAACGACGGATTTCATCCACGCCCAGGAAGCCATCAGCTTCGCCCTTATATCCATCAGGGAGACAGTACGAACATTTAAAATTACACACATCGGTTATCGATAATCTAAGGTACGGAAAAGACCGCCCGAACCGATCAATCAAAGAACTTTCAACCATGGGAACCCTCGGCTAAGTTTTAGTAGTTTTTATTAACTGGAGCATCGCACAAAGCGTTATATCCGTCAAAATATATCGGGTAGGTCTCTAGGATTCGCTGGATAAAACGACACCAAGTCTCCAGCCTGCACGGAGCCAATGTGTTCACCCAGCATAATCCATCCGTTCATAGACAAGAGCGGCTGTGTCTGAAATGACTCCTGCCCCTCGAGCGCACGAACAATTGCACCACTATCCTGTCGAACACACTGAGCCTTTAAAAACACCGTCATCCCCAAAGCCTTATCAATCCCTTCGCTAAGTCGTAGCTTAATCGGAGATTCGATTGGCTTTTGCTGCATTACAGATAATGCGTAATAAACGTAAAACCTGCAATTGACCACAGTCGAAACCGGATTACCGGGCAACCCAAAATATAAAGTACCGTTAGGTAGTACTGCGAATAACAAGGGCCTGCCTGGCTTTTGATTTACCTTGTGGAAAATTATCTGCGCACCCACTGCCTGCAGAGCCGGCTTTACAAAATCATAGCTTCCCATGGATACCGCGCCAGAAGAAACAACCAGATCCAACGATGCATCCATCGCTCGATGCAAAAATGCCACCATCTCGTCCAGCGTATCACCGACGTGCTCGCTGAGACCCACATCACAATTGAATGATTGCATCATCGCGTTCATAAATGGCCGGTTAGAGTCATAAATCTGCCCAGAACCAGGGGGGCCAGCGTTTATGTCAACCAGTTCTTCACCCGTCGAACAGATCCCGACTCGAGGCTTTTGGTGGACGCATAATTGGACCACACCACTTGAGGCAAGTGCCTGAACGTGTTCAGGCAGAATTCGCCGTCCCGGCTGCAGAACCGTATCTCCCGAAGCAATATCTGTTCCCTTCGCACGAATCCATGCGCCCTCTTCCGGAATTTCGCTAAGGCGTATCATGTCCTCGCTCTCAAAAACAACCTGCTCAATCATCACCACCGCACACGCCCAGTCTGGAATAGGTGCTCCAGTCATGATTCGCACCGCAGGTCCCTTGAGTTCAGTGGCGAGCTCTTCACCATCACCAGCTCGAAGCTCTCCAGATATTTTCAGTGCCTGGCCCTCAGACGCTAGATGCAACCCATCTCGCGAGAGAACAAACCCATCTCTTGCAGAATTATTGAATGGAGGAATAGATAGATGAGCCACCACAGGCTTGGCTAAAAAATGACCGACAGCATCAGGTAACGGCACTATTACAGAAGAAATAAAAAGTTGATGCGCCTCCTTTTCAATCGCAACAAACGCTTCCTGCATAGATATAAATTGGAGCATACAACCTCTAGAAATCTACATTAACTGGGGTTGGCTTTGTCAGCACTACCTCGTACCCGGCCTCAGTCCAGCCATCTGTGCCTTGGGGCGACCAATACACATTACTAAAGCCTGCCCGTGCAAGGTGTTGCACGGCGTTCCATCCCATCCAGCAATCGCTTACGCAATAGACTAAAATGGGCCGATTAAGATCGCCTAACACCGCATTTCCAACGGTATCGATAAAGTATTTCAGCATGTCCTCTGAGGGACGTCCATAACCAACATTTGGGAGCCACAAACTTCCAGGAAGATTATATCGAGGCTCATAGCCAGCCCATGACCCATCAATCTCGTCATATCGAACACCTGAAATTGATAGTACATCTACCAAAATCACATCCATGGTATCAATGAGTCGTTTCACACCCTGCGTGTCAACGACCCTGCCACCCGGCACATGATCCGGTACTGGCTCCGTGTAATGGTGTATTCGCAGGCGAGTTTCTAGATCAAAATCGCTATTTGCCCCGAAAATTTCAGACGGTAGGATAAAGCAGGCAGCCAAAGTCAAGGCCATCTGGGCTCTGTGCTTCATTACTTAAGGCTTGAATAGTAGGCTGAAATGTTAACAATATCATCGTCAGAAAGTCCAGCCGCCATGCCATACATTATAGCAGCTTGGTAACCTTTTCTTTCCTTGGATTTGTATGCCTTGAGCACCCCCTCTAGGTATCCCGCATTTTGACCGGCAAGTGACGGAAAATTTGGTGCCATTGCCTTACCATTGACACCATGACACCCAACGCACGCGATTGCTTTACTCTTTCCGGCTGCCACATCGCCGGTCGCTAACGCTTCCGCATTAACAATCGCTAACAGCGAGGCTACGATAATTCGAATCATTAACATTCCTTCTTGGTTTTACAACTAAAAATTTATTAAAGCATAAGCCTCAAAACGACCTGAAACAACCAAGCAGGCATAGACATTTACGTTGTCCGACGGTCTAATAGATCAACAATTATTTGCATGAACTACACTGAACAATAACAAGCTTAGAGCTCAAAAGGAGAATTACATGCAACGGCGCCTCACCTTGCTTGCCTGTGCCAGCATATTGGTTAATTCAATGGCAATTGCCAAGCAACCCGTATCACATGAAAACCTAGCCGCTGATTTTTACAAAGCAGATGGGGATGTTGCGGTAATTCTATTGCACGGCACAATGGCTCATAACCGGATGGAGATCATATCTACCGTCGCAGGGCTTGTCTCTGAGGATTATGGCTTTTCAGTACTTGCGCCAAATCTTTCTTTTAGTGATGAGAGTCGAATGGGGAAATCTGGTAATGGCTACCCAACCCTCGTAGCTTGCGATATAGAGCATAGGCATAAATATTTTGATGTGCTCGATGAGCTTGGTACGTGGGTGGATTACCTCGAAGGACAAGGGTACGACAAGGTCGTAGTTGCAGGGCATTCACGAGGTGGCGCTCAGGTTTCTGCATTTCTAGCAACCCCCAATCTCTCGTCAGCAGTCGTGGGCGGTGTTTTGATCGCACCTGGAGGATCATCTAGTCCAGAAAAAAATATTGCGTTGTTCAAGAAGAATACCGGCTTAGATTTAGAGCTGACTTTAAAGAAGGCTAGGGGCATGGATCCAAACGCCTTTATTAATATTCCGCAATTTATATATTGCGAAGATCCGAAAGTAACATCCGCGAGCTTTATATCTGAGTACGAATTTGATCCACGACACAACACGCTAAATAACGTACCAAAAATAAAAGTCCCGCTCGCCATCATCGGTGGATCAGAGGATAAGATCGTTCCAGATGTCACTAAGCGATTTGCGCAGTTTGAAGATAAAGCAGGCGTTACTATTGAGACTGTCGAAGGCGCAGATCACTGGTTTAGAGACCTCTATGCTGATGATGTAGCCAGTATTGTCGCCGATTTAGTCGATACGCTTTAATGAAATTGATTGCCTCCATATTAACTAGCCTGATGCTCAGTACGCCAAGTCTTGCGAGTTCCGCGTTGATTGAGCCTGAGTTTGATCAGCACGACACTCGGCACTGGGTCGTAATGGTGACCCAAGAAGGATGCTCATTCTGCGTCCGGTTGGAGGAGGAGATCCTTCAGCCACTGAGGGAGTCTGGAGAATTTACCGAGAAGGTTCGTTTTACGTTCGTGGACATTGGGTTTCCTATGCCACTCAATGATTTTGATGGTAGCCCGACAACTACTACGCGATTTGCTAGTCGTTATAAGGGTTTTGGCACACCCACGCTGCTATTCCTGAGCCACGCAGGAAAAGTTTTAGCTCCAGCAAAGTTTGGTGTGCCAGACATCATTGATTTCTATGCCTATGAAATCGAAGAAACAATCCGCAATCTTCCTTGATCACACGACATAAAAATATGCCATTCGCTCAACAAACCAGAACAAACCAATGAGGGCAATTGTAAGTGACCCAGGTACCGTCACAAAGCGCTTATAGGCTACCTGATCACTAAACCAGACAGTCAGAGACACATAAGCTGCGATCAGAATAACGAGCTGCCCCAGCTCGATCCCTACATTAAACCAAAGTAAAGCCGCCAAATATTGGCCTGTCGGCAACCCAAAGTCCGCCAAAAGTGTTGCGAAACCTAGCCCATGAAGAAGTCCAAAGGCAAACACCAGAGGTAAACGGGCGCGAGTAATCTGACTAGTGAATAAATTTTCAATTGCAATGTAGGCGATGGAAATTGCAATGAGAGGTTCTACAACTTGAGGCGGAAGACTCACCCATCCGAGCACTCCCAAGCATAATGTGATCGAGTGAGCAAACGTAAACACAGTGACCTGTAAAACTAGAGGCTTCAACCTCATCGACATTAAAATGAGGCCAAGGATAAATAAAATATGATCGAGCCCCTTTGGAATGATGTGCAAAAACCCTGTCTGAACATATACCTTTGCAACTGACCAAAAGTTCGATCTTGTGAAGACTTGAGTAAGCGGGAATGGGTCCGTTGGTCTATCCTCCGTCACCCACTGGTGCGCCGACCAATGGTATTCTTCGGCGTTCAGATTAACTTGCCTGACCCTAACGGCCTGCTCTCCGAACCGCAGAGGATAGTACCACTGTAGTTCGGCTGCCCCCCGCGGAATCCGACCCTCCAACCAAATAACACTCGCCCTCGGTACTTTTGTATAGCCGGTTGGTGCAATCTCGATATTGCCAATACTCAAACCTATAAGTTGCCCGTCCGCGGTAAGGATAACCCCCTCCAATAGCTCAGCATGAAAATTTCTAAAAGCCTCTTTTAATTGCTCGCCGGGAAGTCCTCGAAAGATGTCATACTCATCAGCATTTGGTGCATCGCGGGTATTTCTGTAGCGTCCATTAATCCCGGTCAATAGAGCCTCGACGCTGGCTCGAATTTCAATACTAGTTCGCCCATCAGAAAATACACTGATTTCAACTAAAGCAGGCTTCACAACATCAGCGTAAACTGGTAGACATGTGCTTATAACCATCAACAGTAATGAAATTTTTTGAAGGATTTTTTGCAAACGGTCTACACTCGAGCAGTGGAATAAGTGAACCAAAATCCTAGCACGAGAATTGATCCCTCTAAGGAATGCGTTACAAAATACGCCAAGGATAGCTATGAACACATTTAATCGTCGCCAATTCGTGAAGCTGATGGCCGCAATAGCCGCAGTTGGATCTATCCCTGCTGTCCGCAGCGCTCGAGCACTTTCTAACAAATCTGCGCCCACCGGGTTCTATGACAAGCCCATGGAGGGCGATGCACGCATCCTGCATATTACTGATGTGCACGGACAGCTACTCCCTGTCTATTTTCGAGAGCCTAACGTGAACTTAGGCGTTGGCAGTGCCTATGGACGATTCCCGCATATCGTGGGCAAGGGCTTTTTAGAAGCCAATGGCTTCGAGCCTGGGTCCCCCGAAGAGTACGCATTCACTTACTTAAATTTTACAAAACATGCTCAAGAATTGGGGCGCACCGGCGGCTTTGCACAGATCAAAACTTTGCTCGATCGATTGCGTAGCCAAGCCGGAGGGCTAGGCAATACCTTAACAGTTGATGGTGGCGACTTATGGCAGGGATCAGCAACATCATTATGGACTCGCGGCGTAGACATGGTCGAGGCATCAAATATTTTAGGTGTTGACGTAATGGTAGGGCACTGGGAATTCACTTACCGTGAAGATGAAGTACTCTCGAATATCGCTCTTTTTAAGGGTGATTTTATCGGGCAAAATGTCCGGGTATCGGAGGACTCACTATTCGGGGATGACTACCCAGCTTTAGTAGAGCGTTTTGACGGAAGCGGACTTTACGACGAAGACACTGGTCATGCATTTCAGCCCTACGTCATCAAAGAGATTAATGGCGCTAGGATAGCTGTTATTGGTCAGGCGTTCCCTAGAACCGCCAACGCTAATCCTAAGGAATTTTTTCCTGATTGGTCATTCGGGCTAAGAGAAGATGACATGGCAGAATTGATCGAACAAATCCACGGGGATGAATCACCCGATGCAGTGGTTCTGGTATCCCATAACGGAATGGATGTGGACATTAAAATGGCCGAACGCGTGGCAGGCTTAAACGCCGTTTTTGGTGGTCACACGCACGATGGTTGCCCACTGCCGGTAAAAGTCAAAAATCCAGCAGGTCATGATTGCTGGGTAACCAATGCTGGATCCAACGGTAAATTTATAGGCTGCATGGACTTCAAGCTTGGTGATGGAGGAGTCAAGGGACTTTCCTATCAGATGTTTCCTGTGATCAGTGATTGGATCGAGCCAGATAAAGAGATGGAGTCATTCGTCAGGCAGATGCGTCAAACCAAATATACTGACAAGATCACTCAAAGCCGCCGCAAAGATGTGTTGTATAACCCGGTGTGGGTAGGAAAAACTTACGATGAGATCCTTACCGAGAAATTGGCCAAGGCCGATCAGCTCTTATATAGGCGAGGGAATTTCATGGGTACGTGGGACCAAGTTATCTGTAATGCTCTGCGATGGGAGTACAACGCGGACATCGCAATGTCGGCAGGAGTCCGCTGGGGAACGACCACTCTTCCCGGCGACTGGATTACAATGGACGACGTGATGAGCCAAGTGGCGACCACCTACTCAGAGACCTATATTACTGAATTGACTGGGGAGGCACTAATGCAGACCCTAGAGGCAGTCGCTGACAACCTGTTTGATCCAGACCCTTACCTCCAATCCGGTGGAGACATGGTCAGGGTTGGTGGCATGGACTACACAATCGCTCCAACAAAAAACTTCGGGGAAAGACTCTCCGATGCTCGGCTCGATAGCGGTGAAGCAATAGACCCAAATAAAATCTATAAAGTCACTGGTTGGGCTACCGTAAATCGCACACCCGATGGCCGTCTAATCTGGGATATAATTCGTGACTATATTCTGGCAAATAAGGACGCAGATGACGTACTTCGCCTGAAAAAAATCAATCACCCGAAGGTAGTTGGAATGACAGATAATCCCGGTATTAATGATTATCCTGGTGAGGTCTCTTGAGGTCTCAACAGATCAAGCCAATAACTCATACTTACTCGTACATATTTTCTTTTATTAAAATCTCAATCCTTACTTTCTCTTGAGAAAACAGTGTTGGCCGCTGCTCACATATCGCTTTCAACTTCCGCACGCAACTCCTTACCAAATGCCCGGTATCCTGTGCTATCAAAGCATCGATCCGGCCATCTTCCAATGCTCTCTTAGTCAAATTTGTCAACTCGTGCGCTACTACTACTAAATTGCAATCTCGCGCATAACGAGAAAGAGCCTCAAGAGGCAATCTCGCCTCTGAACCCATGATGTATATCCCGGTTAAGTCTGGCCGAGCCTTCAAAAGTTTTCTGACAATGTCTTGGGCCCTACCACTGCTGTTGAAATGCTCTGTGGTAGGCAAAATAAGATGAGCAGATTGTGTGGAAAATACGCTATCCAAACCCCTACGACGCTCAAGACTATCGTTGGAACTTATTGTATTTGTCACCACAGCGATGGCTCCAGATGACGAGGTTTGAAACCGAAGCATGAGACGTCCAGCAGTTTGTCCAGCGGCAAAATTAGGAATTCCTACGAAGTCTGAGATGCCATTAGATACCTGGTTTGAAACGAGTGAAATTACTGGAACTCCCCGCTCCTTTAGGCGAGTAATCGAATCACGTATCTCAGGATGCTCGATTGCCATTATTGCTAAACCATCACAATTTGATTTTGAAAGACCGCCAACCACCATTGCGACCTCGTGAGGGTTATTCTCATCAATGTAGATAAGATCGTTTCGGCTCATACCACCGTACCCGCTAGCCTCCATCTCGTGAATACTATTTTCAATTTGACGAACAAAGTCACTTCCCCGGCTAGGTAGAGCAAATAAAAATTTTAAATACTTGTTTCGGGATAGAGCAGCAGCTGCGTAATTACGTTGATAACCAAGTTCTTCAACAGCATGATTTACAGCCTCTTGAGTTTTTTTTGCGACGCCGGGTCGGTTATTTAATACGCGGTCAATTGTAGCAAGGCTGACCCCGGCAGTTTTCGCTAAATCTTTAATTGTCGGTTTCATGTACGTTTAGTCCGCCGAGAGTAAAAACTCTCTCATCCACAAGTAAAAACGGAAAGTATATAAATAAAATGCTGAGTAACGCACCTCAAAATTAGTCTTGACTTGATGTACGTACCTCAAATAAATTGGTGCTGATAGAATTTATAATTAAAAAGGTTAACCCAATGAAACTAAATAATGGTTTAAAAGGTATCGCTGCGGCTGTACTAGGTTGCTCCATTCAAACTGCATCTGCTGAGGATCTAACACTCTGCTGGGCAGCCTGGGATCCAGCAAACGCTCTAGTGGAATTAAGTAAAGAGTTTGAAGCCAAGAGCGGCCACAATATGAGTTTTGAGTTCGTTCCCTGGCCTAACTTTGCTGACAGAATGCTCAACGAGCTTAATTCTGGAGGGCAACTCTGTGATTTGATGATCGGAGATAGTCAGTGGATCGGTGGAGCGGCCGAAAACGGACACTACATAAAACTCAACGATTTCTTCAAAAAAGAAGGAATCGATATGGGTGACTTTATTCCAGCCACCGTTACAGGCTACTCAGAGTGGCCAAAAGGAACCCCAAACTACTGGGCTCTCCCTGCATTCGGTGACGTAGTCGGCTGGACCTACAGGAAGGATTGGTTTCAACGGCCAGAATTAAGATCCGAATTTAAATCCAAATACGGTCGTGATTTGGATGAGCCTCAAACACTCGAAGAACTGAAAGATATTGCGCAATTTTTCCAAAATAGGAAAATCGATGGCAAAACCGTCTACGGCGCTGCAATCTATACCGAAAGAGGTTCGGAAGGCATTACCATGGGAGTTACCAACGCATTATACAACTATGGTTTCGAGTACGAAAATCCTTCAAAGCCCTATGATCTTGAGGGATTTGTTAACTCCAAACAGGCTGCTAAAGGTCTAGAGTTTTACAAAGAACTCTATGACACCGCGACACCGCCCGGATCATCTAATTGGTACATGGGAGAGAATATTGATGCCTATAAGTCAGGGCAAGTAGCACTGCAAATGAACTTTGCGTTTATCTGGCCTGGAGTTGAAGCTGACCCAAATGTTGGGGGTGGTAAATCAGGCTACTTTCCGAATCCAGCAGGTCCGGGTGGCCATTTTGCTCAGCTAGGTGGCCAAGGGATCTCTGTTGTAGCCGCCTCAAAAAAACGTGACGCGGCACTCGAATATATCAAGTGGTTCTCTCAAAAAAGTGTGCAAGATGGTTGGTGGAAAGCTGGTGGTTATTCGGCACTGCGGGCAGTAGTTGAAGATCCGGGATTTATTTCCAGTCAACCCTATGCAAAAACATTCCTTGACTCGATGGCAATAGTAAAAGATTTTTGGGCAGAGCCTGCCTATGCAGATCTTTTATTACCAATGCAAGAACGGGTTCACGATTATGTAATTGCGGGAAAAGGTACGGCGCAAGAGGCGCTGGACGAGTTAGTTAAGGACTGGACAGAAGTGTTAAAGGATGAAGGTAAGCTTTAACCTTTAGGCTACTAGGCGCATTCAGAGCCCTGAATGCGCCCCTAGGGAAATTCTCGGAACACATATAATGCTCAAAAATCTGGTCGGAAAATTGGCCGAGAAAACTCCGGAACGCTGGGCTAACCAGACCCGAGGATTATCCGATAGGAAGCTTGCTTGGCTTTTCGTTAGTCCGACTCTCTTTCTCTTGCTTGCAATAAATATTTTTCCTCTCATTTGGACAATTTATTTAAGCTTTACAAACTATAGAGTCAATCGCCCCAATCGAGAAGTAGATTGGATCGGCTTACGTAATTATGAACGCATCCTTAACGATAGTGGTATCTGGGAGACGATGCAGGCTACCGCGCATTTCCTTATCTCCACAATTTTTTTACAGGTGATTATCGGTTTTACGCTAGCATTCCTAATCAATAAAAAATTCAAAGGAAATGACCTGCTTACTACACTCATAGTGCTACCAATGATGCTGAGTCCAGCTGTAGTTGGTAACTTTTGGACATTTTTATATCAACCGCAAATTGGATTGTTTAATTATGTCATCGGATTTTTCAGCGGAACTGACCCCAGCTCATTTTCTATGATAGGTGACGTACACCTCGCGCCTTGGGCAATTGTCATCGTTGACACCTGGATGTGGACGCCCTTTGTGATGCTTATATGTCTTGCGGGCTTAAGATCAATTCCTGACTCTATTTATGAAGCGGCAGAATGTGACAGGGCGAGTCATTGGCGACAATTTTGGACGATAACTATTCCTATGGTCTTACCATTTCTGATGCTGGCAATTCTATTTAGAGGAATCGAAAATTTTAAAATGTTTGATCTGGTCGTCCAACTTACGGGTGGTGGTCCGGGTAGTCTCACTACACTCTCCTCAATCGATCTAAAACGCGAGGCTTTCGAGAAATGGAAGACGGGATATTCGTCGGCTTATGCCGTGATACTGTTCGTCACAGTATTTGGACTAGCCTCGATATATGTAAAAGCGCTGAATAAGGTAAAAGACCGATGAATTATTCAGTCACTGCGCCCAGTAATGGGATTAAATGGTTTTCAGGCCTGCTCGTAAGTCTTTATGCGGTCGCTACTCTGCTTCCCCTGCTCTGGATAATCGCTACAGGTTTTAAGTCGGGTGAAGACTCCATTCATTACCCACCAAAGATAATGTTCGAACCCACTCTCGAAGGATATGTGAATCTTTTCACAACGAGGACGAGAATCCCTTCTGATGCAGACCCTATCAACAGAAATAATCTAAGCTGGTACGAACAAATTGTTCATGATAAGGGCGAGGTAATTTCTGCGCCCTCAAGATACGGAGAGCGTTTTTTTAATTCGACAATTATCGGTTTCGGCTCGACAGCTCTTTGCATGTTCTTAGGCACTATCGCTGCGTACGCATTCAGCCGGTTTAAAGTTCCTCTGAAAGAGGATCTACTCTTCTTCATCTTATCAACCCGAATGATGCCACCAATCGCAGTAGCTATTCCTATCTTTTTAATGTTTAAGAATCTTGGCTTAAACGACACTTATTTTGGAATGATTATGCTGTATACCGGGGTTAATCTATCTCTTTCAGTCTGGCTATTAAAAGGTTTTATGGATGAGATTCCAATTGAATATGAAGAGGCAGCGCTGATCGATGGATACACGCGCTTTCAAGCTTTCAGAAAAGTAGTACTGCCTCAGGCCATAACTGGAATTGCCTCAACAGCAATTTTTTGTCTCATTTTTGCTTGGAATGAGTATGCATTTGCGGTCTTACTTACCTCTGGAGACGCTCAAACTGCGCCTCCATTTATACCAACGATTATTGGAGTAAGTGGAAAAGACTGGCCAGCAGTAGCTGCTGGGGCGACGTTATTTCTTGTCCCCGTCATGATTTTTACTGTGTTACTCCGCAAACATCTGCTGCGAGGAATCACCTTTGGAGCTGTCAGGAAATGAAACAATTCTTGAATGGACTTATCCAATATCGGAGGCAACCTTGGGAGGCTATTGCATCGCTCCTGATTGCCTTAGGTGTAATCATGTTGATGCAGCCTTTTTATATGTTGTTATTTACATACTCATTCGCTGTCACTTTAGCCGGTACCCTTCTGTATCTGGTCTGCAGCCACTTTAGAGACTAGTCGAATGGCTGAAATAGTAATAAAGAATCTCCGCAAAGAGTTTGAACAGTTCGTAGCCGTAGAAGATTCATCTTTTACGATCAAAGATGGGGAATTTTTCATGTTGCTGGGGCCCTCAGGTTGTGGGAAAACAACAACTCTAAGGATGATGGCAGGGCTTGAGCTTCCGACCTCAGGTCAAATTTTTATTAATGGCGAGGATGTCACATTTAAGCGAGCCAGGGACCGAGATATTGCCTTTGTTTTTCAAATGTACGCGCTTTACCCTCACTTAAACGTTTATAGGAATCTCGCTTATCCACTTAAAAGTCAGGGATTCTCCAAAATAGCTATAGATCAAAAAATCAGAGAAGTTGCGAAAATTCTAGATATTGAATCAATACTGCATTCGCCTGTCGGTAGGCTCTCTGGCGGAGATCGTCAGCGGGTGGCCTTAGGAAGAGCAATAGTACGCGACCCAAGCGCTTTTTTCATGGATGAGCCACTTGGAGCTTTAGACGCAGAATTTCGTGAACAAATGTCGGAGGAATTGCGCTCTTTGCACGACAGAATGAATGCGACAACCGTCTACGTAACCCATGATCAGCTTGAGGCCATGCAAATGGGTGACAAGATTGTAGTCATGAATCATGGTGTCATCGAACAGTTTGGAGTACCTCAAGAAATCTATGATTGGCCAGCAACAAAATTTGTTGCTGATTTCATCGGCTCGCCGTCAATGAATTTTTTACCTGCCGGCAGCCAAATTACAACTGGTGACTTAGTAATTCATTGCATGAATCAGACATTAGAAATCCCTAAAGCACTCCAAGATTTTACTGGTGATATAGAACTTGGAATCAGACCAGAGCATATACTATTTAATGATTTGAGCGCCTTGAAAGCCACAGTATTGGTGACTGAATATCTAGGAACTACACAAATCGTAACCCTTGACGCCGGCCGGATGCGATTAAAAGCGAGGCTCCCCTCCACACTACAAGTCGACGTGGATTCGACTGTCGGACTGCAGTTCGACAAGCGGAACATTTCACTCTTCGACTCAAAGTCTGGCCAAGCCCTATTAAGTGAAGGCAATCAAAAGGTGCTACTTAATGGCTGAAATCAAATTAGTTGGATTAACAAAAAAATTTGGCGCGAATATTGCGATTTCAGATGTTGATTTAGTCATCCAAAATGGTTCATTTGTTGTTCTGCTGGGTCCCACAGGAGCTGGGAAAACAACTTTATTACGACTAATTTCTGGCCTAGATAAGCAAGATTCTGGTTATATATTTGCTGACGGAAGAGAATGCTCAGCACTTACACCAGCTGAACGGAATATCGCCATGGTTTTCCAGCAATATTCTCTCTATCCACATATGAGTGTTCGGGAAAATCTGGAATTTCCGCTGAAATCACCAATGAGTCAAGTTAAAGAGTCAGAGCGAGCAGAATGCGTAGATCGAATAGCCGAAACATTAAGAATTCAACATAAGTTATCTAGCCGTGCAACTGAACTATCCGGAGGTGAAATGCAGCGAGTAGCTATTGGCAGAGCCCTCGTGCGCAATCCAAACCTCTATCTTATGGACGAACCACTAAGTTCATTAGACGCCAAGCTAAGATCCGAACTTCGCATTGAGCTAACCCGCATTCAGAAAGATTTAGGCAGCACCTTTTTATACGTCACACACGATCAGGTCGAAGCGATGACCATGGCCACACACATCGGCGTCCTAGAAAAGGGAGAGTTAGTCCAGTTTGGACCTCCTCGAGAGGTTTACGACAATCCAAATAGTCTCTATGTAGCTGCACGATTAGGACAACCAAGAATCAATGTGCTGCCAGCCTCTCTGTTCGAGAACTCGCCAAAAAAAGCTAAAACTATTGCCATGAGGCCAGAACAAATAAGCCAAGGAGCTGGCCTTGACACCGTAATTACTCGCATAGAACGACTAGGCGATCAGACCAGATTGTATCTACTTTTTGGCGAACACACCCTTGTCACGGTCACTGATCCACATACGAATTTTAAACAAGGCGACATGT
Organism: uncultured Pseudomonadales bacterium; assembly: GCA_964520465.1. Lineage (GTDB taxonomy): Bacteria > Pseudomonadota > Gammaproteobacteria > Pseudomonadales > Litorivicinaceae > HIMB30. The sequence continues at coordinate 19,301 of CAZFNA010000012.1, forward strand.
TATCAATTCAGCCTAAAGACCCGTTTTTCTTTGACGCAAACGGGATGCGACTATGAATAGAGGACTAAAAAAATGCAACTCTTCTTGAATGATAAAAATGATGTAGTTACTGAGGCGATCGATGGCCTTTTGAGAGGCTCATCTGGGAAACTGAGCCGACTCGATGGCTATCCACATATCAAGGTGGTAATTAGAAGCGACTGGAATAAGTCTCAGGTCGCTCTTATTTCTGGAGGGGGCTCAGGTCACGAACCTGCTCATGCTGGCTTTGTCGGTGCAGGGATGCTAACGGCAGCCGTTTGCGGCGATGTATTTGCATCCCCATCTGTAGACGCTGTCCTTGCTGGAATTTTAGCCGTCACAGGACAGGCTGGATGCTTGCTAATCGTGAAGAATTATACTGGAGATCGGCTTAATTTTGGCCTGGCGGCAGAACGTGCACGAAGCCTAGGCCTCAAAGTAAATATGGTGGTGGTGGATGATGATATAGCTCTACCTAACCTACCCCAGCCACGTGGGTTGGCCGGCACTTTATTTGTTCATAAAATTGCTGGCACCCTAGCAAACGAGGGGGCTTCACTTGAGACCGTCACAGCAATTGCAAACCGTGTAATAGAAAAAGTAAAAACTATTGGTATGTCTCTAGACACCTGTAATGTGCCAGGCTCCGAAAAAGTCACTCGTATTCCAGTTGGTAGAGCAGAGCTTGGGCTAGGAATTCATGGAGAGGCCGGGGTTGATCAAATCGAGTATCAGAGCGCTAAACAAGCCGTCGCTTTGATGGTTGAGCGCTTAGTCTCAGAGCTAGCTGATGGAGAATGCGTCGCTCTCATTAATAATCTTGGCGGGGTATCTGCATTAGAAATGAGCGTATTGTCGAATGAGTTAATTAAGTCTAGCCTCAGTTCAAGGATCAAATGGATCATTGGTCCCTCCAGCATGATGACCTCACTAGATATGAAGGGCTTCTCAATTAGTGTTTACCCGATTACGACAGAGGAACTCAGATGCCTTTCTGAGCCGGTCTACCTGTCAAGCTGGCCGGATTGCAAAAGCGTAGTGGATCCCACAATTATGGATATGCCAGACGGCCTAAGACCCAACCGACCAGTACCATCTAATCATGAACCAACGAGAAAGTTATTAACTGAATGCTGTAGCGTTCTTTTGGATAGTGAAGCAGATCTCAACAAGTTAGATGCCTTTTGTGGTGATGGAGATACTGGGTCAACCCTAGCCAGCGCTGCACGTGCTCTAACCGGAACAATGGATGAAATGCCATTGGCAGATCACACTCAAATGTTTAGGGCCCTCGGGCAAGAGCTTACTCAAACAATGGGTGGCTCATCTGGTGTACTACTGGCGATTTTCTTTGCCGCGGCCGGTGACTCCGCATCTAGTGGTGCCAGCATCCCTCAGTCTTTATTAGACGGCTTGAAACGGATGCAGGAGATTGGTGGAGCCAATCTTGGAGACCGAAGCATGGTTGACGCGCTAGAGCCTGGGCTTTTAGCACTCGCTTCTGGCCGATCTGCAGCCTCAGCATCCAGAGAAGGGGCTGATAAGACAGCACAGATGGGAAGCGCTCGCGTTGGTCGCGCTACGTATCTGGGAGCGGATCAATTAAAGGGCCATGTAGACCCAGGTGCTGAAGCCGTAGCTAGAATATTTGAACACCTACAACAGCAATAAAGCCCCATAAGCTGGACTGATTTTTTAGATTTTGGATAAAAAAAAGCGACCTAATGGTCGCTTTTTTTAGACAGTCCTTAGGGCATTATTTAGGCACTCGCATCTGCCAAGTCTTTGCCTCGATTCTGGCCTGGATCCTAGTCGCATCGACCAAGTCTAAAGCCTGACGTGCCAGCTTTTCAGCAGAAGTAAAATTCCCGGCATCGTAAGCTTTTTGGGCAGCCTTAATCGCCTTAACACTGACCGTCCATTGATAGCTCGTATCTTTCGCCACCTGTTTGTAAGCAGCAGTAGCCTCTTTGATTAACTTATTCGCCCCAACATTCGAAGCAGCAAGCGTATTCATTGATACTAAAGACGCTAGAGTCGCAATGATCAATACTTTTCTCATATCCACCTACCTATTTACGCGCCGCTGGACCATTGAATTCTAGCCCGTTAGACATGTAAGTTACGAAGTACTCAAGATTACTGTACTCAGTTCCTTGGGCCTTGTAAGGATTTGCACGGATATTCTTATGACATCCGGCAAACCGACGATGTAGCGTGCCCATTGACTGCCACTTTGAGCGAAATACAGGCCAGCTCGTCGCGTGACCAAAAGCCGGCGAAGAGGTATCAGCGCGATACAAAGCACCGGCAGTCAACATATGACAATCTGCACAAGCAAAATTCAGCTGCCCACGCTTCGTGTAGAAGTGCTCCTTGCCATCCTCGTACGCAGCCAATGCTCTTGGATCATCAGACGGAACTTCGACTTTGACTTCTTGTCCACGAGAATTGAAAGACATGTAAGCCGTCACTGCTGTGATCTTACCCTTCTTCCAGCCGTATGGCTTTTCCCCGTTAGCCTTCCGACACTCGTTCACAGCTCGCTCCATAGTAATCACTAAGCCACGATCTTTGTCCCAGAATGGGTACTCACTGCGGACGGCGCCTTCTGGACCAAAGCAATCAACCAAGGACTTTCCATTAGCAAACTTCGAGTTGTAGAGAGTCTCGCCTTCCTCTACCGCTAATTCGTATGGAGGAAATTCTTCGATCGCCTCCCACTGCTCCCGCGCTGCGGGTAGGATTGAATAGACGCCATTCGCAAAGTCTTCTGTAGGAGTATCCGGGAATTTATTCTCATAATACTTCTTAAAAGCCAGACGATCATCTTCAGGACCCCCAACTGCTACTAAGGAGATGGACAGACCAAGAACGCCAGCAATAGCGCTTCTTAAAAATTGTTTCATTTCAGTATCCCCGTCATTATCACTTGACTATTGTCTCAGCTGAATCGGTAGCGCCTTTACTATCTTTCCATGAGATTTTTATTGGATCGCCTTTTTTACCCACAAACTTAAAGGACAGGTAAGGATCTTTAGAGATAGATGTATTAAGAGCGGCTACAAAAACTACTTTCCCACCAGACTCCGCAGACACTTCTTGGATCCAGTGCTCAGGTATCTTCTTACCATCCTTTCCCTTACGAAGCCCAGTCTCCATTTTGTGTTTCATAAGGGTCTTTACGTCTACAACACCTTTACGTTCTTTTGCTTTAATCCGAATTGATGACATATTGTTCTTCCTCCTAACCGCCACAGCCGCCGATTGTGACTTTTACTTCTTTCGATGCGGTATATAATTTACCGCCTGAATTCACTACTGCAGTCACTAAAGTCGTTTTACCCATGCGAACGCGAGTCTTTAACTTACCCTCAGTGCCTGGAGGAATATCTGCCACTATGGCCAGCGGGTTCGGATTTTCTTTGATCATAATTGCGATTGAGTCGGCATTTAATGATGTTGAAACCTCAACAGGAACCACCGCCCCATTTTCAGCGATATCTGGAGCCTTCAACTTGACCTCATCGCTGGGTGTTGTCGCGTTACTGCCGAAAAGCTCGTTCAATGAAGAGTCCACTTCCTTGTTCTTGAATGCCTTTTCCGCATAAGCTGCAAATGCCATGCGAGGCAGAGTAATCAGGGCTATAGCCATGGCTCCTGCCGCCTTCAGTATGCTACGACGATTCATCGCAACTCTCCTTTCTATTTTAAAGTGAATGTACGTATTCTACGACCAGATCAAGCTCTGCGTCAGTCAAAATATGGTTTCTACCAAACGGCGGCATGTTTGTCATGGGATTCTTAACAGTAGGATCCCAGATATGCGCCTTTAAATCGGCCTTGTTAGGATAACGCGCCTTCATTGCAATCAGTGGTGGGCCAGAGTTACCAGTTTGCTGACCACCCTCAACCATATGACAGGTCAAGCAATTACCCTTCTTGCGAGACCAGGCAAGATCTTTCCCTTTCTTTATCGTATCAGCGCTTGCTATTGGAGCTATAAGAGCAGAAGACAGAATCGCTATTAGCAGTTTCATTTTCATATAATTTCGTCTCCGTGAACTATTTCGAAGCGACAAACCTACTGACTAGCCTCTACCATAAACGCTACAGCATCCATCACTTGTTTATCAGATAATGACATGTTACCTCCCCGGGCAGGCATTACACCATTCTCCCCCTGATACCCGTTGATCGCATGATCATTCAGCAAGTCCATGCCTTGCCCTATGCGATCAACCCAGGCAATAACGTCACCAAGCTTAGGCGCGCCTGCTATTCCCGACGTGTGACAAGCTTGACACGCTACGTTATATGACAGCTTGCCTTTAGTTGCCTCTTCAGAAAATGCGACTTTAGTACTATTTTTTTCGGCACTTACAGTACTTGAGGCCTTGGAGTTTCCGGAATGACTACTCGCGACGCCTGAGTCCGCCTTGAAGTGGCCTGTAGGCGTCACACCATTAATAGTCGTTACAATGGTAAAAGTCTCAGGATCAGCGCAATTTTTCATACAACGAGAGTTCTGAACATCAGGACGATCATCGACAAAAAAATTGGCCTCATTTGGCATTTTCACTCGAGAAAATGTTTCCTTATTAGCAACAAAATCATCGTCAACTATATCGTTGAGATACAGCACATATGCTGCTACTGCGTAAGTCTCGTCGTCAGTCAAAGATTGAGGCGCCGGGTAAGGCATCGCTCGGTGAATATAGTCCCAAAGCGTCGATGCGTAAGGCCAATACGACCCTACGGTCTTCTCTGGGTGCGACGTGTCCAAGGTCCCCTCTCCGCCAGCGATGACTGGCCAACGGCCCTCGCCCTCACCAAATAAACCATGACAGCTCGCGCACTTAGCTTCATAAAGTATTTCGCCACCCGCTACGGTGCCCTCTCCAATCGGCAGCCCTGTGCCATCAGGCCGTACATCAATGTCCCATCCACTAATCATCTCTGAAGTGGCCGTAGCGCCAATACCTAGGGGCTTAGCACCGATAATTCCTGATGCTAGCAATGCACTGAGGGCCAAACCAACATTAAGAGATCTGAACATTAAAGACATCCCCTTGCTGAGTCACATTCCACGTATGAATAGAATTCTTATGATAAATCGACCAGCCACCCCGAGCATCACGAAGTTGCTTCAAGGTAGGCTGGACATAACCTGTCTCATCAATGGCACGTGACTGTAACAGCCACGGCTCGCCGCTCCACTGCGTTTTATAGCTAAATTGAGTGAGTGCCTTGGACAGCACAAGACCTTTGAGCTCTGACCGCTGCCAGTTCACCCCGCCGTCAAAAGAGATATCGACAGCTTTAATCTTTCCGCGTCCCGACCAAGCAAATCCACGAATCTCCATAAAACCATTAAACTTTAAGGGCTTCTCCGGGCACGGAGAGGTTATTACTGAATTTGCTTCCTGAATCCAGCTGAACCGACGCGCCCGACCATCTGGCATCAAGTCAGTGTACTTAGATGTCTCCTCTCGGTGATGCCACGGCTTATCACCAATCTCAAGTCGACGTAGCCACTTCACAGACGTGTTGCCTTCCCAGCCAGGATTCAGCATACGCAAGGGATAACCCTGCTCAGGACGAAGCGCTTCGCCATTTTGTCCCCAGGCAATGATCGTATCGTCCAATGCTTTCTCAAGCGGAATAGAGCGCGACATGCCAGCAGCGTCTGCACCCTCAGCCAGAATCCATTTGCCTTCCGGCTTGACGCCCACTTCCTCTAATAGAGTCGACAGCTTCACGCCTGTCCACTCGCAGCAAGACAGCATGCCGTGGGTAAACTGCAGCGCCTCCATCTGCGCACCGCGCCACTCCATGCCACCGTTAGCCGGACATTCGATAAACCTAATCTCAGACACTGAAGGGAAACGCTTCAGATCGTCCATCGAGAGGACCAGAGGCCTCTCCACCAACCCATGGATAATCAGGCGATGCTGATCCGGGTTCACATTAGGAATGCCGCCATGATAACGCTCAAAAACTATACCGCTGGGTGTAATAATCCCCTCAAGATCCTGCAAAGGTGTCATCGAAATCGATGAAGCAGCGTCTACAGTCAGCCAAGGCACAGTCCGGCGCTGGAGGTCTTCAAATTCTGATGGCTCCCCGTAAGGCCTTGCCACGACGCCTCTTCCCAAATGGCTCTGCCATTCAGGAAGATTAGGAGGCAGGTTCGAAGAAGCACTGCTTTTTGAAATCATTTGCACGCTAGACAAGCCAGCCACTGCCGCGATTCCACCCTTTAAAAAATTACGACGATCTATGCCACCCATTCCCTTTGCCTCGGTCGCTATCGCTTCCATAAGCTTGGGCAAGGATGGCTCATACAGCTTTCTCATCAACCTTCCAAACTGTTCTATCGTTATTACCAGAATGAATATTAAACCGGAGAAGCCCGAAAGAGCAAAGAAATTTAACTAAAAAATGTGGGGGCGAATGCTGTCCAGCGTTACTTCATATCATCCGTATTCCTAGAGGTAGAACCACTGAGAATGAATCAGCTAAACCATGACATTTATTTCAATAACTGGTCTAGCAGAGCAAATCGACCTCGACCAACTTTAAGTTACTTTAGGCTCAAACTCTCCAGAATCTTGGGGGACACATTGGAGGCTGAAGTTCATGTCAAATGATTCCGCCATCTCAAATGCAGCGGCATTGCATTCTTCGAGCGTTTCAAACTTCATCCCAGTTTCAATTGGCTCGAATGCTTCAGGTGTAAAATAAATAAGAATGTAGATTAACTTCATAAAACTGAGTCTAATTTTTTTTGCGCCTTCATATACTCACTTCACTAAATCACTGCCTGCTCAAATTCATCAAACAACTTCACCGAATCTGGCCGTGCCTCGACATAAACGGTCTCATCGCATTTGAAAGGTTCTGACCCATTTTGTCGAATCGTCAACATTTGATTATTCACTTGAACCTGATAAAACCAGTCGGCTCCGGTAGGAAGAACTGTCGTAACAGTACCCTGGACAGAACCCGGAGCGCGCGCTCGACTCAGAAAAAATTCTTCAGCGCGGAGGCCTAATCTAATATTTTTTCTAGGTTGAACCACCAAAGACTTAGATATAGAAAATCGTAAATCGCCCCAAACTACCAGGCCATCATTAATTTGTACTTCTAAAAAATTGATCCTCGGACTTCCCAAAAAATCGGCCGCAAACTCATTACATGGATTTTCATATATATCGAGAGGAGGAGCAAATTGCTGGAGCACTCCAAATCTCATCAGCGCGATATGGGTCGACATCGTTAATGCTTCAATTTGATCGTGCGTGACATATATTATCGTTGCCCCAGTTTCTCTGTGTAGGCGCTTTAACTCAGCCCTCATTTCCATACGTAGGGTGGCATCCAAATTTGACAGCGGCTCATCTAAAAGCAATACCGAGGGTTGCATCACAAGAACCCTGGCGATCGCAACTCTTTGCTGTTGGCCCCCGGAAAGTTCGCTGGTGTAACGATCCAACAAATCATCAATTCTTAATGCCACCGCAATTTGCTCTAGCCTTTCATCAATTTCTTTTTTATTTAACGACCTAAGCTCTAATCCAAAGGTGATATTTTTAGCTACCGTAAAGTGAGGCCAAAGAGCATAGCTTTGAAACACTAGGCCTAAATCTCTTTCTGCAGGTTCTAAAAACAGTCCCTTTTGCATGGAAAATGCCACCGTATCACCAATTCTTATTTCGCCAGCTGTAGGTGAGTCTAAACCTGCAATCATCCTCAGTGTCGTGGTCTTTCCACAACCAGAAGGCCCTAAAAATGTGGTGAATGATCCGTCCGGTATTGTGATCGACAAGTCTTCAACAGCTTGCGTATGCCCCGAAAATGTCTTTCCAACCCCATCAAGAACTATTTCTGGCATCCTATCCTCCCAAACCCTTGGCAATACTAGTTCCCATCAACCGGCGGCTCGCTACAGTGCACACTACAACAATAATTGTAAGCAAAAATACCATTCCATTAGTGTAGGGATACCAGCCCCGGTCTGTGTACATGAGCGAAATTGTCGTGGCTAATTGAGTCGTTGGCGTGACCAGCAAGATAACTAACGATAATTCTCGCGTAACTGAAATAAATGGCAGCAGCATTCCAGCAAAATATGTTGATTTCTGAATCGGGATTAAGATTCGCCGCATCCTCGTCCACCAAGACGCGCCGACCATCACAGCCGCTTCTTCAAGCTCGTTTCCAATCTGCCTCATGGCGCTAATTCCAGCCTTGACGGCATAAGGCAGGCTGCTTATCGAGCAAACGATAACGAGCAACAAAAAAGTACCATGCAGAGACGGGATAGGCCCCCGAGGCACCGCAAACATCGCCAACAGGGTAGCGCCTAGCGCAATTGAAGGGATTAGATAAGGCAGAAATGACATTTGGTCCAAGCATTTTGAAATAAAGGTGCCCCTTCTTTTGACAATGGCGTACCCCACTAAAACACCAATAATGCCAGTAATAATAGCTACTACAAATGCTAGTGTGAAGGTGTTTCCAAGTGCCGAAAGCAGCTGAGAGTTCTGTAAAATTCCTGCCTCACCCGTCCCAAGACCAATCGAATAACTCGCCTCCCCGATCCAATAATGTAGTGTCAAGTTATCCCAAGCATAGATTCCTGGTATCAGCATCACAGTATCAATTGCCAGGGCTAGAAGGGGTACCGCAATGACTGAAAAAAGGAAAAACATAATTAGTCCTGTGACCCACCAGCGCCATTTACCAAGATCAATAAGATTGGCTCGTGCACCCTTGCCAGTCACAGTCACAAAACTCTTTCTCGCGCCGACCATCTTATGGTCCATATATAGCACCAGCATACCTATCCCTATCATTACTACCGCTGCCAAATAACCTAAACCTGGGCGCTGCCCAATTAGGTTTGCATAAAGCGAGGTAGATAAAACAAATTCGCGGACCGGCCCCCCAAGAAAAGCTGGGGTCCCGAAAGTTCCCAAGCCTCGCGCAAAGGTCAGTAGGAATGTTGCCATTATCGAGGGCAAAACAAGAGGAACTATGATTCGGCGTATTATGGTGAATCGTGTCGCGCCCAAGAGTGCGGCTGATTCTTCGAGCTGAGCATCAATATTTCGGAGTGCTCCCCCGATAAGAAGAAAAGCAAAAGGAAAGTAGTGAAGAGCAAGAGTTACTGTGATTGGAAATAAGCCGTAAGCGAACCAATCGGCTGTCTCAACCCCAGTTAAGGCAGCAAAAATGCCCTGCTCTCCTCCGATTCTGTCGTTTTTAAACAGAGATAACCACGCTAGCGCGAGAGTCCAAGAAGGAAGAATATAGGGAACAATTGCCCAGTTTGATATTGCATTCTTGAAAGGAATATCAGTCCGAACTACCAGCCATGCTAACGTCCCTCCGATTGCGAGAGCGAGAAACGACAGCCCAAAAGAAATAACCAAAGTGTTTATTAGAGGGCGATAAAAAAAAGCATAGGCACTGTCACTAAGAAAAAAACGATACCAATGCGAGAGAGTATACTCTCCTACCTTTGATCCTGGTATTTGAAATCTTTCCAGAGGATGAACAACAAAGGTTTCTTGGATCATCAGAAACAACGGCACGATAACCAGGAAGCCCAAAATAGCGATGAATAAAGTGGATAATATCCGCTCTGGGGTCAGATAAATGCGCCACCCTCGAATTGCTAAAAGCATATCAGGAGGCGCACTTTTTCAGATATTTCAGATAACGCCAATAACTTGCCTTATAGACACATCCACAGCAAATCATGTGACGAATTCCTACTTCGTAAAGAGGTTAAAAGACATCCAGACCCTCAACGCTGAGCATACTTGAGCCAAGTG
>CAZFNA010000012.1:29176-32556 GCA_964520465.1 uncultured Pseudomonadales bacterium
CTCTATTAGCCGCCGCGAAGTCTAGATCATAAATCCACATCCGGTCCTCCCACCAAGACAGAGGCATATCGCCCTTAAACGGAACCTGATTGGGGTTTGGCGTATAAACTCCAGGCGAGCCAGCCCAGGGCTTAAATCCATCAATTGTTCCAAGATATTCCATGAACATTTTTGCGGCATTGGGGTGGGGGGCGGTTGCTGATAGTTGAAGAACAATCGGGTACATATAACCCAACGTTGGATCAATACTACGGCTGTCGCTTATCTTCAATTTTTTCTTTTCAATGTCGCGGTGCTTGGAATACACATAAAACATCCCGTAAGGAGGATTTTCCTGATCTTGTGCGCCAACAGCTGCAGTAATTTTCGTGTCTGAAGTCATAATTATTGCGTCATTTTCGAGCAGCCGTTTAATGAATTCAAGCCCCGCATTGGCTTCTGTCATTTTTAGAGATGAGCCGAACCGTCTCTCATATGCCGCTTCTAGTTCGTCGCTCCGTCGAATCCACTCGGTCAAAGCATTCTGATGCTCGCCCGTGATCGCTACGTCGCGAATCATTACCCGGCCCTTGAAGTCGTCAGTGGTAAGGTCCCAAACGCTCCGTAATGGATCGCCATTTGGGTGCTTCTGTGTGTTGTAGCCAAAAATCCGTCCGATATATCCAAGAACCAGTGGATTTTGATGCCGCTTGGCGAAAAGTTTTTTGGCAGTCGGGGGAACATAATTTACGAAGTATCCCGTTGAAGCTAGTAGTTCGCGAGCAGCAGGCCAATCTTCCCCTACGATCATATCAACCTTGTGTACGCCTGATCGTGCCTCTTGGTATGATCGCTGGATAAGCTGTTGTTCTTTGAGCCTTACCACCTCGACTTTAATGCCAGTTAGCTTGGTAAATGCTTTGCCGGCCTTTGCCGTCCTGCTTGTAGTGGAGTAAATCAGCAACGACCCTTCTTTTTTTCCAGCAGCCTGAATCTTGCTCCAATCTTCGGCCGTTGCCAAAGCACTAACCGCAGAAAAGACTAGCGCCCCTGTGGCTACCGAAAGCTTACTAATGAACATTTTTAATCCCATGACTACCTCTCTTATATTTATAATTTATTATTTATTAAATCGAAAAATGAAACGATCAACGTGTATAGGCGTGGGCACGATGACTAGCTACAGGGACAGATCGACGATAAAAAGTCCCAATTAACTTCAATTACAGCCTAACGGTATACTAAACATCTTGAGGTAATTTAAATAGATGCAAAACTCAGGAAATACATTTTGACATCAGCGGTAATCATCTACGATGATTGAAATGAAAGCCATAGATTAAATTGCTAATCGTTTTAACCGCGTTAAAAACTATAATCGCACGTAGCGTTAGTAAATTGCAGGAGCAACGCAAAGCATGAAGTTAATCCGATTTTTTGTTGGGCAGATCATACTTTTTCTCGATTTTTTGACTAGGCCTAAGCCTCTATCTCGCTCTCAAAAGCAGCAGGATGAGGTCAATAAAATGACATCCACTCTATCGCTCTATCAGTTTAAGGCCTGTCCTTTTTGTGTAAAGGTACGGCGGCATATGCGAAAAAATTCGTTACATATTGAGCTGAGAGACGCCAAGAACAATCTCAGCATCAAAGAAGAACTAGTCAACGAAGGGGGGAAACATAAGGTGCCTTGTCTGAGGATAGAAAATAAAGGCAATAACGTCAGATGGTTATACTCATCAGATGATATTTGCTCGTATTTAGACTCAGAGCTGGTCAGCTTAAATCTTTGATGCGACATGTCATGATGGACTTTGAAACAAGGAATGTCGCACTTGGGTGGCTTACTCTAAAGTACTAGCACGCTAAAACAATTATCAGCATCACACCCAGCAAACGAGTTAATTTACCCTGACCCGAAGACTCTCGGCCAACCGGTAACCGAGCTGGACCGCAGGCTTCTCTATGAAATGCCAAGACCCCCACGCAATAACGAAAGTTGCCGCAAGTGAGGCTAAGGCATTAGTGGCAGTTCCTTGGCCCGGAAACCAATAAATCATTGTTTGTTGTATTACGAACCCCCAGAGGTAAATCCCGTAAGATAAATCTTTGGAGGGTTTAAATCTGATCAACCAAGACCTGCTGGCCATGTATAGGATCGAAACAAACAAAAAAACATAAAAACAGTAAGCTTGAATAATCGTACCTTTGAAATATAAAAAACCAACCAGAAAAAAGACAACCGAAAACACATTAATTGATAAGGATTCTTTAAAGCACGCGAACATCACCCCGATAGCAAAACAAGGGAGCAAGTAATCGATTTCGTGGTTTGCCGGCCTGTGGGCAAATAAAAGCTGATTGCCGATCAATGGGTCTAGTAAAAATAGAAAAAACAATGCGAAGAGAGCAATTCGACTTTTAAAAATGCCAATAAAATAAAGCACTAATAAGCCGATATAGAGGGCTACCTCGTAAGCGAGTGACCAGAGTGAACCATTCACTGCGCTGGGGTAAGGGTTATCATCAAAAACTCCCGGCAGGATATAGGCAGTCTTAAATATGACGTTATCACCGATGTAGCTATACACCGTGCCGTCAGCAAAGTATTGGTGAAATGGTAGTGACGACACTACCGGTCCTATCAAGATAGCCGAAATAAAAACAACTGCGATCAGTGCAGGAAATATTCTAAATGCTCTGTTGATGATGAACCGAGGAATATCAGAATTATGCAACAGACTATTTGTTACAACTAACCCACTGAGAAAGAAAAAAGTTTTTACAGCGAGCGATCCAGAGTAATCAAATCCAACAAGATAAATTACAACGTCTGTCCAGTTTGAGCCTGGCGCTATAGCCCCTGCGTGCCCATAAACCACCAGCGAGGCCGCGAGCAGACGGAAGATATCTAGATTATTATTTTTTTTTATTAAAACTTCACTTAATTTCATAGCAAACTATTCAGATTCATTACTTTTAAATTTTTTTTGGCTCAAAATTGGAACCATGCCCTGATCAAATTGGAGTTTTTTGTAGCCAAAACGCTTTGAACAGAAGGTACTTCAGTCTCAATCCGAAACGATTTTTCTGATATGGTTCTAAAGTCTACTGATACTTCCACAAACGTTTATTAAAAAAGGGATCGAGATCGATTGATTAATCCATGACATAATAAACCGATAGAATTGTGATGCAATGATTTAACTGTGACGAAACAAAATACGGTCAATTCAGCCAGACTTTCAAGAGCTTTAGAGCTGGCGCAATCTCAGGTGAGGCAAGGCCAGACTGAAGCTGCGCGCTCTACTTACAAAGATGTTCTTCAGCAGTTTCCGGAAAATATTGAGGCTACCGAAGGGCTGAAAAGTCTACAGGACGTATTTATACCTGATAAGCCA
>CAZFNA010000013.1:0-30556 GCA_964520465.1 uncultured Pseudomonadales bacterium
AGTGGGCCCCTACTTTTCCGAAGCAATCATATCTTTCAGTCGGATTCCAATTAACCGAGCGGAGAATACAACGTGAGAAGGTGATTTTTAGAGTCCATAGTTCTTATCAGATTACGAACAAATGTAGTTACTAATCGAATCCAGTTAATTGAAAGAAAAATAAATAGTACTTTTTAGACAGAAAATATCCTCAATTATATTGGGACGGCAGGGTTGATGCCGACTTACTAAATAGAGCACAGTGATGTCGGTAAGTTAAAAGATGATTTTAAATCGTGTAAAGGATTGAGGCTTTAAGAAAATATTTGACGGTAGGCCGCTATTTCGGAGTAACTTTTAGACATTTCAATAGATTAACATGTGGCACATTAATCATCGTATAAATGCAATGACAAATCTCTTTTTTGATCGACTAGTTGTATTTCTACCCGTATTTGGCTTCAGTCCTTTATAAACTGCAGATTCCTTTGAAAGTCACGTTATGATTGTGCCTAGTGGATTTAAGTGAATATTTTGTACATTTATAGATTGATACTTTTCTTAATGAAAATTAATAATTTTGCACTGCACAATGCAAAATAGTATCACTATAAGATAAAAAATTGCTTCCCTGGCGACATAAAGCTCTATTAAATCTGGTTATCCACGAAGTGGATCTAAAATCATAACAAGGAGTTCACAGATGATTCGTAAAACGTCTTTGGGTGTAGTAGTCGCTCTATCACTCGTTACTTCAACAGCGGCATTAGCAGAAACAATCACAATCGCTACCGTCAATAATGGCGATATGATTCGTATGCAGGGCTATACAGATCAATTTACCTCGAGTACTGGTATAAATGTCGAGTGGGTCACTTTGGAAGAAAACGTGCTTCGGCAGCGTGTGACGACTGACATTACCACTAAAGGTGGTGCATTCGATATTATGACTATTGGCATGTATGAAACGCCAATTTGGGGTGCTAATGGTTGGCTGGTGCCACTCGATGGCATGTCTTCTGGTTACGATGTTGGGGATATTCTCCCAGCTATGTCAGGCGGTTTGAGTCATGACGGCACTTTGTATGCTGCGCCATTCTATGGCGAAAGCTCGATGATTATGTACCGCACAGACTTGATGAAAAAGGCTGGTATGGTAATGCCCAAGGCACCCAGCTGGTCATTCATAGCTAAGGCTGCTCGGGAAATGACTGATCGAAATAATGGTATTAATGGAGTTTGTCTTCGTGGAAAGGCGGGCTGGGGAGAAGGAGGTGCCTTTATAACAGCAATGTCTAATTCGTTTGGTGCTCGCTGGTTCGATGAGAAATGGAACGCACAGTTTAATACTCGTGAATGGTCGGACACGCTAAATTTCTTTGTTAATATGATGAATGATGCAGGCCCGGCGGGTTTTGCTACTAATGGATTTAATGAAAATCTTTCGTTGTTCCAGCAAGGTAAGTGCGGCATGTGGATTGATGCCACTGTCGCGGCTTCTTTTGTAACTAACCCTAAAGATTCAACAGTTGCAGATAAGGTAGGCTTCGCGTTAGCTCCAGACAATGGGCTGGGAGTCCGCTCAAACTGGCTTTGGGCATGGGCTTTGGCTATTCCTGCTGGAACAAAAAAAGAGGCTGCAGCGAAAAAGTTCATCGAATGGTCAACATCTAACGATTACATTGAGTTAGTAGCAAACAAAGAGGGGTGGGCAAACGTACCCCCAGGCGCACGTACTTCGTTGTACAAGAATCCGAATTATAAAAAAGTGCCTTTTGCGAAAATGACCTTGGATTCAATTTTGTCGGCTGATCCAAATAACTCGACTGTTGATCCGAGTCCGTATGTTGGGGTTCAGTTTGCGGCGATCCCGGAGTTTGCAGGAATTGCAACCCAAGTAAGCCAAGAGTTTTCTTCAGCATATGCTGGGCAACAAACTGTTGAAGAAGCACTAGCCAAAGCCCAAGACATTACAAACGAAGCGATGGAAGCAGCAGGGTATCGTTAATCCATTAGGCCTCGCAGGGGTGACGGCGAGTTGTTCGTCGTCACTTCTTTTATTGATCCATTTTCTCTAGCTAATTTTCAAGGCAAATTATAGTGGCTACTGAGCACTCGCGTTCTACGGCACGCCTCATGATGGCTCCAGCGGTGATCCTACTACTTGGTTGGATGCTCGTTCCACTGACCATGACTCTCTATTTTTCCTTTAAAAAATATTTACCATTGAGAGGAGGCGATCTTGGATGGGTCGGAATTGATAATTACGTTCGATTCGTTTCGAGCGCCTCTTTTTGGCCGAGTATTTTAACGACGCTTATCATCGTGGGCGGCGTGCTCGTGATTACGCTATTTTTGGGCACCCTGTTGGCACTTTTGTTAGACCAGCCCATGTGGGGTCAAGGTGTCGTACGTATTTTGGTTATCGCCCCATTTTTTGTAATGCCCACTGTGTCGGCGTTGGTTTGGAAAAATATGTTTATGGACCCAAATTACGGGTTATTCTCCTACTTGTGGGAGTTTTTTGGTGCAGAGCCAATCCAATGGATGTCACAGGCTTCCTTAATCTCCATAATCATAATTGTTAGCTGGCAATGGTTACCTTTTGCGACTCTTATTCTTTTAACTGCTATTCAGTCTTTGGACAGCGAACAGCTCGAAGCCTCAGAGATGGACGGAGCTGCAGGCTTAGAAAGGTTCTGGTATATCATATTGCCCCACTTAAGCAGGGCGATGACGGTTGTTTTACTGATTCAAACTATTTTTCTTCTTTCTATCTTTGCTGAAATTTTTGTGACCACAGCTGGTGCCTTTGGTTCAAAGACCCTGACGTACCTCATTTTTCAACGTGTGTTAGAAAGCCAAAATGTTGGGCTAGGCTCAGCTGGTGGCGTTTACGCAATTATTTTGGCCAACATAATTGCACTCTTTTTAATGCGTGTTGTCGGCCAGAATCTGGATAGATAGGAAAACCTAATGGCACGAAAAATCTCAAGTGGTCGAAAAAGTTTCAATACAGTGCTGGCTTGGTCTATTGGACTATTGATTTTTTTCCCAATTCTTTGGACGATCCTTACTAGTTTTAAAACTGAGGGTCAGGCGATCGCTGACCCTCCTTTGTTTTTAATGTTTGACTGGACGTTAGAGAATTACGCGACAGTTCAAGAGCGGTCAGATTATTTTCGCTTTTTAATAAATTCAATCATTGTAGCTGGTGGATCTACCCTGCTTGGTATCATTGTGGCTGTGCCTGCAGCCTGGTCGATGGCATTTGTCCCATCGAAGCGTACTAAAGATATTTTGCTCTGGATGCTTTCCACAAAAATGCTTCCCGCTGTGGGAGTCCTATATCCAATTTATCTGCTGTTCATTGAGTTGGGTTTGCTCGATACCAAACTTGGTTTAGTGCTTGTGCTAATGTTTATTAACCTGCCGATCATTGTATGGATGCTATACACCTATTTCCGAGAGATACCATCTGAAATTCTGGAGGCGGCCCGCATGGATGGAGCGTCACTGAGGTCGGAGATTCTCTATATCTTAACACCAATGGCGGTTCCTGGGATTGCCTCAACCATTCTTTTAAACTTTATTTTAGCTTGGAATGAAGCGTTTTGGACTCTGAATCTAACCGCTGCCAAAGCAGCACCACTGACTGCCTTTATCGCGAGCTACTCAAGCCCAGAGGGACTTTTTTACGCGAAGCTGAGTGCAGCATCGACTATGGCGATTGCACCAATTTTAATTCTAGGTTGGTTTAGTCAGAAGCAATTGGTGCGTGGCCTGACTTTTGGCGCGGTCAAATAAGGACATATAAAATGGGACGAATCGTTTTAGAACAAGTGACCAAAAAATTTGGTCACGTCGAGGTGATTCCGCCGCTGGATCTGATAATTGAGGATGGGGAATTCACAGTATTCGTAGGGCCCTCAGGGTGTGGTAAGTCTACCCTTTTGAGACTGATAGCGGGGCTTGAAGACCTGAGTGGCGGTGCAATTCAAATTGATGGAAAAGATGCGACAAGTCTTCAGCCAGCGCAACGTGGCCTGGCTATGGTTTTTCAGTCATACGCGCTCTATCCCCACATGACAGTGCGCAAAAATATCGGATTTCCTTTACGTATGGCCAAAATACATTCCGTCGAGATTAATGAACGCGTCGAGGCTGCCGCGCATGTTCTGAATCTAACCGATTATTTAGACCGGCGACCTGGTCAGTTATCCGGGGGACAACGACAGCGCGTTGCAATTGGGCGAGCCATTGTTCGAGAGCCAGATGCATTCTTGTTTGATGAGCCCCTCTCGAACCTTGACGCAGCGCTGAGAGTCGGGATGCGTCTCGAAATCAGTGAGCTGCATAAACGGCTAGAAACGACAATGATTTACGTGACGCATGATCAAGTAGAGGCAATGACGATGGCCGACAAAATTGTCGTACTGCAAAGTGGGGCCGTTGAGCAGGTGGGTAGCCCACTTGATTTATATCGAACACCTTACAACCGTTTTGTTGCAGGATTTATCGGGTCTCCGCGGATGAACTTCATAGAAGGGGCAGAGGCGACGACTCATGGTGCGCAGTCGATTGGCATTCGACCAGAGCACATCGATGTTTCCGCAACAGAGGGAAAATGGCGGGGAGTGGTTAGTGTTTCTGAACATCTTGGGTCTGATACTTTTCTTCACATACATAATACGGGTCTGACCGAGACCTTAACAGTCAGGGTCGACGGTGATGTGACTTTCAATCATGGCGACACAATTTTTGTGACGCCAAGAGTCGATGCGATTCATAAATTTGACAGACAGGGCCTCAGAATATGAAGCCCTTAGCCGGTAAAAATGCGCTGATTTCTGGCGGCGCTCGAGGGATAGGTTACGGATTCGCTCAGGCTTATGTAGCCGCTGGTGCGCGAGTAATGATTGCTGATATAGACATTGAGCGTGCCACCGGGGCTGCTGGCCGGCTTGATGCCTCATGCGTAGCAGTAAGCATGGATGTTTCTGATCAAGCAAGTATAGACGGGGCTGTAGAGTATACAGTGAGAAAATTCGGCCAGATTGACATACTGGTCAACAGCGCTGCTATTTTCACTGCCTCACCAATCGTCGACATTGACCGCAATGATTATGAGCGCTGCTTTTCGATTAATGTATCGGGGACTCTATTTACCATGCAATCAGTCGCTCGGCATATGATTGATCGTGGTCAAGGAGGGAAGATAATCAATATGGCGAGTCAGGCAGGTCGCCGTGGCGAAGCGTTAGTTGGTGTTTATTGTGCTTCAAAAGCTGCTGTAATTAGTCTGACTCAGTCGGCAGGACTTAACCTCATTCAGCA
The DNA here is from genome assembly GCA_964520465.1 of uncultured Pseudomonadales bacterium. Taxonomy (GTDB): domain Bacteria; phylum Pseudomonadota; class Gammaproteobacteria; order Pseudomonadales; family Litorivicinaceae; genus HIMB30. Next base: position 5,317 of record CAZFNA010000013.1, read on the forward strand.
TAATATAAATGTTAACGCAATTGCTCCCGGGGTAGTTGATGGTGAGCACTGGGATGGTGTGGATGCGTTGTTTGCGAAGTATGAAAATAAACCGCTTGGGCAAAAGAAAAAAGAGGTGGCAGGCACCGTTCCTTTCGGAAGAATAGGGACCGTGGACGATCTTACCGGAATGGCAATTTTTCTAGCGTCTAGTGCGTCCAATTACGTAGTCGCACAAACTTATAATGTCGATGGCGGGAACTGGATGAGTTAGTAATGTCAATGGTAACCGTCCCACAGTTCGAAGTTAGTCCACCAGAGTCTGGAAGTATCCGTTATTTGGAGCATGGTTGTCCGTGCGACCTGATCCGTTGGCACGCGCATGATGAATATGAATTACATTTAGTTGTTGCTACAAGAGGCAAGGTATTCGTTGGTGATTACATTGGTCAGTACAAGCCCGGAAATTTTGTGCTGACAGGTCCGCGATTACCGCATAATTGGGTTACAGAGCTTGATGCTTATAAACCTGTGGTGCTTCGGGATATGGTGATCCAATTTCGGGAAGACTCATTAAATAAACTAATGGATGCATTTCCTGAGTTTAGAAATGTACTTCCAACATTCGAGATGGCGCGATCGGGGGTAGAGTTCATCGATTTTGATCAGCAAGAAGCGCAGGGGCTTCTTACGGCAGTGAGAGATTCGCAGGGTGTGGCACGTATTTCAGCATTCTTGGAAGTAATCAAACGAATGCATGAATGGCCAAAAAAAAGGGCCTTGAGCACAGTCCAAATCCACTCGACTTTGACGGGTATCGTTGAGTCTCGGATGAATGAGGCTGTGGACTACATTGTCGAGCATTTTTCTCAGGCAATATCGTTGGAGCGTATGGCTAAAATGGCCGACATGAGTATTAGCGCATTTTCTCGGCACTTTCAAAAATCTACTGGAAATAAATTTATCGATTTCGTAAATCAGGTACGTATCGGCAAGGCTTGTGTGCTTTTGATCGAAACTGACGATCAGGTATCGTCTATCTGCTATACCGTTGGATTTAATAATCTCGCAAATTTTAATCGGCATTTTATAAAAATTAAGGGCGTCACGCCTAGAGAGTATCGCCGGATTGCACGTTCAAACTTAAGTCCTGGGACGGCAGGATATATTGCACGAGAGATACCTTAATGTATCTTGGATTTGATCTTGGAACCTCCTCAATGAAAGCGGTTGTGATTGACCACTCACAGAATTTTTGTGCGACGGCCGAGGTCGAATTGACAGTAAGTTATACAAATGGCAGCTGGTCTGAACAACATCCCAGGCAGTGGGAGGCTGCCTTGTCGCAAGTATGCCTAAAATTGGCAACTCAAGTTCCAATAGATCAAATCCAACGGATTGGTCTGACTGGTCAGATGCATGGTGCTACCTGTCTTGATAAGCGTGGACAGGTTCTGCGGTCATGTATTCTGTGGAACGATGGTCGGGCAGGAGACGAGTGCGATGAACTAAACGCGGCTGGCGCTAGATTTCTTGATCGATCGAGCAATATAGCAGTACCTGGATTTACAGCACCTAAGCTTATGTGGTTAAAAGCTCATGAACCTCGTGTATTCAATGAAATTGCTACGGTCCTTCTGCCAAAAGATTATTTACGTTTTGTTCTTACAGGGGAGTTCGCTACCGATGCATCAGATGCTTCTGGGACGTTGTGGCTTAACCCTCAGAGTAGGCAGTGGGATGATGGACTCATTGCATTAAGTGGAGCCAATTCTGATTGGCTGCCGGATATATTTGAGGGTCCCGAGGAGACGGGGGTTGTAACAGCAAGGGCGAGTAAGCGGTTCGGATTACCCTGTGTTTTAGTCGTTGCTGGCGGTGGGGATAATGCGTGTGCTGCACTGGCTTTGGGAATTTCTGATGCGGGTCAATCATTCATCAGTCTTGGGTCGTCAGGCGTCTTCTTTACGGTCAGTGAAGCTCATCGTGCGTGCCCTGAAAAGACTGTTCATGCGTTTGCGCATGCGCTACCAAATCGGTGGCACCAGATGACAGTGACATTAAGTGCTGCGTCATCGTTATCTTGGTTATCCAGCATAGTCGGCCAGTCAGTAGAAGATTTGGTACACAGTCTATCGACCTCAAAAAAAATAGAGACAGAGGTTCAATTTTTACCGTATCTGAATGGTGAGCGTTCTCCTCATAATGACCGAAATGTGCGAGGAGTATTCACGAATCTATCGGCATCAACGACCACGGAGGATCTCTGTTTAGCAGTCATGGAGGGAGTTTCTTTTTCATTTTGTGATGGGTTGGAGGCGCTAGAACACGCCGGTCCAAAAATACATTCTGCATTATCTATTGGAGGTGGTGCGCGCTCAAAGTATTGGCTTCAGATTTTTGCAAATGCATTGAATGTGATCATTGAGACGTCAGAGAATTCGATGGTAGGACCAAGTCTTGGTGCTGCTCGGCTGGCTTTGCCGGATCAAGATTCAGCGTATCTGTTAGAAGAAGTGACAACTCGATTTAATCCAATTGAGGAGCGAGCTGATTACTACAATTCAAAGCTATATGCTTATAGGTACATTTATCAAGCGCTCAAACACTTGCCCGCTGCGATGGTAAAAGGACATGCACAATGAATACATCGGATGATTTGCAACTGATTAGGTACGACCGAAGCTTGGTTCGACCAGGAGTAATACATCTGGGTGTTGGTGCTTTTCACCGAGCTCACCAAGCTGAATACCTTGATTCGCTGCTTCAGTATCAATCTGATTGGGCTATTTGCGGTGTTAATTTAAGAGCTGAGGACAGGACCCACTTTAATGCCCTAAAAGATCAAAACGGTTTGTATGTGCTGAAGACTATCTCGCCGGAAGGCGAAATAAAATACCGCGAGATTGGTTCTATTGTCGAATTGTTAGACGCCTCTGATAATTATGGTCAGGCCGTCGACCGGGCCCTTGATCCCGCGATAAGAATCATTTCTATGACGGTGACAGAGAGTGGATACTATTTAGATGATGATAATATTCTAGATTTAGATGCCCTGCCGATACAACAGGGAATTACTTCTGGCCAAGGTTCTTCAGTTTATGCATTTTTACATGCCGTAGTGCGCGCACGTCGGCTACATTCAGTAGGGCCGATCACCTTTCTCTGCTGCGATAATCTTCGAGATAACGGTGGAAAGTTGAAGGTAGGCTTGGGACAGTATCTAGAGGCGACTGGGGATGCTGACTCTATTGACTGGGTTCGCGACCATGTTACGTTTCCCTGCAGCATGGTCGATCGAATCACACCACGGATCGACTCGGTCCACTCGGAGGATGTGCGTAACCGTTTTGGCTATCATGATAATGTCACGGTAATGGGTGAGTCTTTTATTCAGTGGGTAATAGAGGATCAATTTGCTAACGGAAGACCATTGTTCCAAAATATTAATGTAGATATTGTAAAAGATGTAGAGCCCTACGAGGATGCAAAAATCCGGTTGCTAAATGGCGGACATACAATTCTGGCTTATTTGGCAGCTTTGAAGGGTTATGTGACCTATCACGCAGGAATTACGGATCCTGAACTTAGAGAGTTTTTTAGGGCTTACGAAACTGATGAAGTGATTCCAGCTATAGGTGAGTCGCCAATAAATCTAGAATTATATAGGGACGTCATCGAATCTCGATTTTCGAACCAATATATTGCAGATACGGTTGAACGAATTTGCATGGACGGAGTGAGTAAGTTTCCAATCTTTGTGTTACCAACAATTAAAGGGTTAGTGGATCTTGGGCAGCTTCCAAAACTATCAATTTATGGTATCGCATCTTGGTACATTTTTATGCGTCAAGTAGAAGCGGGCAGAATTATATTCCCCTATATCGAGCCCAAGTGGCACTGGATACGACCATACTTGGTTGCGGGCCAAGAAGAGGCCTTCGCCAAACTGGCTGACTTGTGGGGTGATATCCCAACTCGTTGTCCGGAGTTCGTATCGACATTGGTGGCTGATATTCGTACGTTAGGCTTACAGTATTCAGTACGGCCAGAAGTAGTCGAACAATGATTGTTATTGGTGGTGATGCAATTGTTGATTTGATCGACCGCGGCAATAGAATTTTTGAGGCTTGTCCTGGCGGGTCGACCTTAAACTGTGCGCTGACATCTGGGCAACTTAACTCAGATGTTTTGTATACTTCTACTTTGAGCACAGATGCTTTCGGAGAACTTCTAGTAAATCGACTGCATGAGTGCCATGTCGATATGCGCGCTGACGCACGCTCAGATGCACCAACATCGTTAGCAGTAGTTTCAATAGGTCAGACCGATCGGCCGAATTATGCTTTTTATAGGGAGGGTACAGCTGATCGTGAAATCCCAGCAGATGAAATCATTGCGGCCTTCCCACAAAAGATGACTATATTTCATGTGGGCGCTTGCGCTTTGATTCCGTATGAAGATCAGGAAGCATGGCTTAAAGTGGCATTAGCTGCAAAATCTAGAGAAGCAATAATTTCTATTGATCCAAATTGCCGCCCCTCTATGACAAAAAATCTAACGAGTTACAGATCTGGGATCGCCAGATTTCTCGAAATCGCGGATTTAATTAAATTGAGCGACGAGGATCTGAGGTATTTACACCCTGAGTTTATTGAAGATATTTTTTTGAATTTTTCAGAGCTTTACAGACCGGCACTTTGTGTCTACACAACTGGGGCTAGCGGAATAAGAGGGTTGACAGGAAAGGGTGTGAGCGCCGCAGTGCCAGCCCGCTTGCCCGGTCAGTTATTGGATACAGTCGGCGCCGGTGACACAGTTCAGGGGACGTTGTTATCTGAACTAGATCGGTTATCACTTAATCCAGAATCCCTTGAAGCCGTTGATCAAGTGACTTTGGCAAGCATTCTTACTTTGGCTACCAAAGTTGCTGGAATAAATTGCACACGTGTAGGTTGTCAGCCACCAACTCTTGATGAAGTACTTGAAGTTTACAGTTAGAAAGTAAATTCTTTTAAATCTTCAAGAGCTTTGCGCAAGAAAATAATGAGTGCATCACTGAATTTCTAACAAAAGCCTACATCGTTTTACGTGGGTGAAGTCCCCTTTAGACAGACTAAAAGTTGAGATCAGTAAGCACAAAAAACCCGGGGCATGCCCGGGCAAAAGTTTTCCTTGGTCGAGGTTTAATCCCAGGACAGCGCTCCGCCTACCTGATACTCCGTAACTCGAGTTTCAAAGAAATTTTTCTCTTTTCGCAAGTCCATCATTTCACTCATCCATGGAAATGGATTTTCCACTCCTGGGAATTGTTCAGATAATCCAATCTGCGTCAGGCGACGATTGGTTATGAATTTTAGATAATCTTCCATCATCTGGGCATTCATGCCGAGCACACCGCGCGGCATCGTATCACGTGCGTACTCAATCTCTAGTGCCAAGCCTTCCAGAATCATCTGTGTTATTTTTGCTTGAAATTCTTGTGTCCACAATTTTGGATTTTCGTTTTTAATCTGGTTAATTACATCTACACCAAAATTTACGTGCATTGACTCATCGCGCAGGATGTATTGGAATTGCTCGGCAACGCCAGTCATCTTATTCCTGCGTCCCATGGATAAAATCTGTGAGAATCCACAATAGAAAAAAAGACCTTCAAGTACACAGTAGAATGCAATTAAATTCTGCAAGAGCTCTTGGTCATTTTCAGTAGTACCGGTTTGGAACTGCGGGTCTCCAATCGCTTGCGTATATTTCAAAGCCCAGGCTGCCTTTCTGGCAACCGATGGTACTTCTCTGTACATGTTAAATATTTCGCCTTCGTCCATTGCCAGTGACTCAATGCAGTACTGATATGCGTGGGTATGGACTGCTTCTTCAAAAGCCTGACGTAGGAGATATTGGCGACATTCAGGATTTGTCACTAACCGATAGATTGAGAGCACTAGATTGTTGGCTACTAATGAATCTGCTGTCGAAAAGAATCCCAGGTTACGCTTGATAATCATGCGTTCATCTTCTGACAGGGTGTCATTCGAGCGCCATAACGCAATGTCTTGCGTCATATTGATTTCCTGTGGCATCCAGTGGTTGGCACACCCGTCTAGATACTTAGTCCAAGCCCACTCGTACTTGAATGGTACTAACTGGTTTAAGTCTGCCCGGCAGTTAATCATTCTTTTCTGGTCCACTTGTACGCGCTCTGCGCCAACCGCCAGCTCTTCAAGACCCGGAGCTACATCTAGATTCTCTAACGCCTTTTGAGCTGCTTCAAAGGCTGCAGTACCTGTGGGCTCATAACGGTTGGCATCAGATTTATTAGGAACTTCATCCGACTTAATTTCCTGGTTTTCTAGAACTTGAATATTCGCCTGTTTTGGCGGAGTGATTTGCTCTTCAGTTTCGTTGAAAGCTTCCCAATTCAGCATTGTCATTCTTCTCCCTTAATTAATTTCGGTTACTGGCAAGCTTCGCAATCTGGATCATCCAGACTGCAAGCTTGAGGAATGGCAGCAGGTTCTGTTACCACTTGCTGTGTTGCTTGATTTGTAGAAACTGCATTTAGACTTGATCGGTTAATTGTCGATTTTTCCGCTTGTGTAGCTCCGAGCGCCCGGAGGTAATAAGTTGTTTTGAGTCCACTCAACCACGCCATACGGTAAGTCACATCCAGTTTTTTACCATTAGCGTTTGAGATGTAAATATTTAGACTTTGTGCTTGGTCTATCCATTTCTGGCGACGAGAGGCAGCGTCAACAATCCAGCGTGTTTCAAGTTCAAAAGAAGTGGCATACAGTGCCTTTAGATCATCGGGTATCCGATCAATTTGCTGAACTGAACCGTCGTAGTATTTTAGATCGTTGACCATTACATTATCCCACAATCCTCTTTCTTTCAGTTCGCGCACCAAGTAGGGATTTACGACGGTAAACTCTCCCGATAAGTTCGACTTCACATAGAGATTTTGGTAGGTCGGTTCAATCGATTGCGACACGCCAGTGATGTTTGCGATTGTGGCTGTTGGCGCGATGGCCATGACGTTTGAGTTCCGCATACCACCTTTGGCTTTTTCCCTGAGCTCTGTCCAGTCGAGTTTGCCGGAGGTATCCATGTTAAGGTAATTCGCTCCACGTTCTTTCCTCAATTTTTCAATAGAATCAATCGGTAGGACTCCTTGTGACCAGAGACTCCCCTCGAAACTTAGATAAGCCCCACGCTCACGCGCTAATTCAGCCGATGCTTCAATTGCGTGATAAGAGATTATCTCCATTGATTCGTCTGCAAAAGCCATCGCCTCATCAGATCCATAGGGGATTCCAAGTTCGTACAATGCATCTTGAAAGCCCATGATCCCCAGCCCAACCGGTCGATGCTTTTTGTTTGATTCTTCAGCCTGTGGTACCGCGTAGTAATTAATATCAATCACGTTATCGAGCATACGAACCGCTGTTTTGACCGTCCGTGCAAGTTTTTTTTGGTCGAGCCCACCATTTTTATTCACATGCTGTCTAATGTTGATAGATCCCAGGTTACAGACTGCAATCTCATCGGCTGATGTATTTAGCGTAATTTCTGTACAGAGATTTGATGAGTGGACTACACCTGCATGTTGCTGAGGACTTCTTATATTGCAAGCATCTTTAAATGTGATCCATGGGTGTCCTGTCTCGAATAGCATGGAAAGCATTTTGCGCCACAAATCTTTGGCTCGGACACGCTTGAAATATGTGATTTCACCACTGTGGGTCATTGCCTCGTATTCTACATACCGTTGCTCAAATGCTGTGCCGTAAAGATCATGTAGGTCTGGACAGGTTGATGGGGAGAAAAGGGTCCACTCTGCGTCTTCAAAAACACGCTTCATGAATAGATCTGGAACCCAGTTGGCTGTATTCATGTCATGAGTTCGCCGGCGGTCATCACCTGTATTCTTTCTTAACTCTAAAAATTCTTCGATGTCCATGTGCCAACTTTCTAAATAAGCACACACTGCCCCTTTCCGCTTTCCACCTTGATTCACAGCGACAGCGGTATCATTGACGACCTTCAAAAATGGCACTACACCCTGACTTTTTCCATTAGTCCCTTTAATGTATGACCCTAAAGCACGCACAGGAGTCCAGTCATTTCCTAACCCGCCTGCCCATTTTGAAAGCATGGCATTATCACGGATTGCCCCGTAAATCCCATCCAACTGATCTGGAACCGTAGTAAGATAACAGCTTGAAAGTTGGCTTCTTAGTGTTCCCGAATTAAAAAGTGTTGGCGTCGATGACATGTAATCGAAGCTTGAAAGTAGCTGGTAGAATTCAATCGCTCTTTCTTCTCTGTTTTCTTCCTTCAGCGCCAGCCCCATTGCAATCCGCATAAAGAAAACCTGTGGAAGTTCAATCCGTACGTCATCCTTGTGAATAAAGTACCGATCATAAAGTGTTTGAAGACCAAGATAAGTAAACTGACTATCCCGCTCAGCAATCAATGCTGAAGCCATTTGGTCTATGTCGTATTCTAAAAGCTCTTCAGACACCAGCTCACTTTCTACTGCGAGTTTAAGAAAAGCTTTCAAAGCCTTTGGATAGAGACTTTCCATTTCGAACTGCGTTGCCTTCTCTACGATCCCAAGTCTTGTCAGCGCCTTGGCTCTAATGTCATCTAGCAATAAGCGTGCTGTCACGTAGGAATAATTTGGCTCGTTCTCTACCATGGTGCGAGCACTCATAACCAGCGCGGTATTCACGTCATTATAAGTTACTCCGTCATAGAGATTTTTCAGTGTTTCTGTAAGGACAATTGATCCATCAACATCATCCAATCCTTCACAGGCTTCGGAAATTACGGTCTTAAGACGACCCACATCAAGAGGCTCTTTCCCCCCGTCTTCTTTAACCACCTTGATCTCTGGGTGATCTTCTCTACTCGCCTCAATCTTTTCTGAGCGCATTCGTTTACGCTCTTCGCGGTACAAGACATAATCTCGTGCTACTCGATGTTCACCATTTCGCATCAGGCAAAGTTCGACCTGGTCCTGGATGTCTTCAATATGCACAATGCCACCTGACGGCATTCTTCGTCGAAAAGTATCAAGCACCTGGGCCGTAAGCCGTTCAACAATTTCATGGATTCGGTTACTCGCTGCTGCTGTGTTTCCTTCGACTGCCAAAAAAGCCTTGCTGATGGCCACAATGATTTTTGTTGCATCAAAACCGACCACGGCGCCATTTCGCTTCATAACACGAATCTCACCTGGGATCGGCGTTACCTCTGGTACTGATATAGTGGCGCTAGGACCCTGGCTTAGTCCTTCTTCTTGTCCGCTCACGCGGCTCGATTGATACATATATTCTCCACCAAATTCTTGGTTATCGTTTTTTGTTATAAACCCTAGATGTTGGGGTTTCTTTGAATCCAAGGTACAAGATACTGTGGTTTACGTGTAAGTCAATTCAAAATTAATGTGGATAAATTGGGGAAAAAAAATTATAAAAAAGCCAAGCCCAGAGTTTCTGTGCCTTTGGCTTTTGTTGGGCTGTGGATAAATTCTAAATCACGGTGATCGATAAATTTTTTTCATTAAATATCGAATTTCGATTCATTTTTCGCTGCTTAATCTTTTTTAAGTTCTGCAATTGCAACATTAACTTTGGACAGTTGAGCTTCGGCTTCTATTAATCGACTTCGCTCTCTATCAACAACCTCAGGTGGTGCCTTGTCTGTGAAACCTGCATTATTTAATTTTCCACTCAATCCCATGATATTACTTTCTAATTTTTTTAATTGTTTTTCGAGCCGACGTACTTCAGTCTTCCGATCGATTAAACCTGCCATCGGCACGTGGATTTCAAGTTCACCGATCAGCTGGGTCGACGATACCGGTGGCGTATCTCCTGCATTTAAAAGGCTGATCTCGGAAAGCCTTGCCAACGGGATGATGAGTGATTTTAGTCGATTTAATTTTTCTCTATCAGCATCAGAGCAACCGGCTAGAATCATTGGAACAGCTTTGCCTGGCGGAAGATTCATTTCTCCCCGGATGGTTCGTATCGCCACGATAATCGATTTCATCCAATCTACGTCAGAAACAGCCCTTTGATCAATTTTAGTTTCGTCGCACAAAGGATATGGTTCTTTTGAAATCGTGACTCCCCCGCGATTAATCAGGGGTGCTACTTGCTGCCACAATTCTTCGGTAATGTAGGGCATTAACGGATGGGCCATTCGGAGGATGGTTTCTAAAATGTCCACCAAAGTCCATCGCGTTGCTGCTTGCGTCTCTGGACTTGCTCCGCCCTCAGATAAAATGGCCTTCGTTAGCTCCAAATACCAGTCACAATATTCGTTCCAGACAAATTCATATATTGCTTGGCTTGCTAAGTCGAATCGATAGTTTGAGATTGCTTCAACAACTCTTTTTTCTGTAGCTTGCAAGCATGAGCGAATCCAGCGATCGAACACAGTCATCTGGGCAGTATCCAAGTGGCCTAAAGTGTGTCCATCCACCTTCATCAACACAAAGCGCGAAGCATTCCATAGCTTATTGCAGAAATTTCGATAGCCCTCAATGCGGCCAACATCAAAATTAATGTCACGCCCTGTTGAGGCCAGTGAACAAAATGTGAAGCGAAGTGCGTCAGTACCATAGCTTTCGAGTCCGTTGGTAAATTGCTCTTTAGTCGATTTGGCTATGTTTGCCCTCATTTGGGGCTGCATTAAAGAGCGCGTTCGTTTTTCCAACAGGTCTTCCAGTGAAATTCCATCAATTAAATCAATCGGGTCAAGTACATTACCCTTAGACTTTGACATTTTCTGTCCATCGGCGTCACGCACTAGACCATGAACGTAGACAGTCTTGAACGGCACGTTACCGGTAAATTTCAATGTCATCATGATCATTCTTGCAACCCAAAAGAAGATGATGTCAAATCCTGTAACTAGCACGCTAGTTGGGTGATAGCGTTCCAAAGCTTCAGTGTCATCAGGCCAACCGAGTGTTGAGAAAGTCCACAGTGCCGATGAGAACCAGGTATCGAGTACATCACTGTCCTGTGTTAATAGAACATCAGTACTCAGGTTATATTTTTCACGAGCTGCCGCTTCATCTTCTGCAGCATATATATTGTTTTGATCGTCATAAAATGCTGGAATTCGGTGCCCCCACCAGAGCTGACGGGAAATGCACCAGTCCTTTAAATCGCGCATCCACGTGAAATAGGTATTTTCCCACTGCTTGGGCACAAACTCGATGGCACCATTTTCTACAGCTTCGATGGCAGGCTTTGCTAATGTCTCAACAGATACAAACCATTGATCTGTGAGCAGGGGTTCAATCACTACACCTGAACGATCGCCTCGAGGAACCTTTAGGGTGTGTGGATCGATGGCTTCCAACAGCCCTAATGCGTCGAGATCATCGACTATCTTGGCGCGCGCCTCAAAACGGTCCATCCCCTGATAGGCTATCGGGACGTCCATATTCAGCTTAGCGTCCTTGGACATTATATTGAGTTTGGGTAACCCATGACGCTCACCAATCGCATAGTCGTTAAAGTCATGTGCTGGTGTGATTTTTACACAGCCAGTCCCAAAGTCAGGGTCCACATAATCGTCCGCTATAATAGGAATATCGCGATCGGCTAGGGGAAGTCGGATAGTCTTACCAATCAAGTGAGCATAGCGCCCATCCTCCGGGTGCACAGCTACAGCTGTATCGCCTAGCATGGTTTCCGGTCGTGTTGTGGCTACTACTAAATGCCCCTTACCGTCTGCTAGCGGGTAACGAAAGTGCCAAAGTGATCCTTGCTCTTCTTCACTGACCACCTCAAGATCTGAAATCGCGGTATGCAGAACAGGATCCCAGTTGACCAAACGTTTACCACGGTAGATCAACCCTTCATCAAAAAGGCGAATAAATACTTGCTGAACAGCCTTTGAGCAGCCATCGTCCATTGTAAACCGCTCACGGGACCAGTCGACTGAGGCGCCCATGCGCCGCAGTTGCTTGGTAATCATGCCGCCAGATGTGTGTTTCCAATCCCAGACTTTTTCTAAAAACTTTTCTCGTCCCAAGTCGTGACGCGAGATATCGGCAGCGAGTAACTGACGTTCTACAAGCATTTGCGTCGCAATTCCTGCATGATCAGTGCCAACCTGCCACAGCGTGTCATGGCCGAGCATTCTGTGATAACGAATCAGCGTATCCATTATGGTGTCCTGAAAGGCGTGACCCATATGCAGCGATCCAGTTACATTCGGCGGCGGTATCATGATGGAATAGGGCACGCCTTCACCTGAGGGTGCGAAATGCCCATTTTGTTCCCAAAAATCATACCAGCGAGTCTCAATGGATGAAGGATCGTAAGCTTTGCTTAGCATATCAGTCATGAACGCAGGTCATGTTTTGTGATGGGATATCCATTGAATTTCAGTTGTTTCCAGTTGGCACGCGTGGTTTCCAAAATCTTTGGATTTTGGACCACGATCTCGATTAGATGATTGAAATGTGAGAACCATGCAGGCAGCTTCCCGCCTAGATTTACAAACAAATCGTCGCGGCTAGATGGATCCTGCCAGCCGATACCGACAGGTGCTCGCGATAAGACTCCTTGTTCAACTTCATGAGGGACGAAGCTCTCGCCATCTTCCCACATCAGATGATCCAACTCCTTGGCCTCAACTTGGGATGAGACGTGACAGTGTACGTCCATCCCTTTGCGCCAAGATTGTCTCACGAATTTTATGGCGAATCGTATCCTGTCTTCAACTGATTCTGACCCTAGAATATAATAAGAAACCTTGGTCACGCTCGAAGCCATTCAACGAGGAGTGGCACAGGCCGGCCCGATGCGCCTTTAGCTTTGCCGCTGCTAAACCATGCAGTTCCTGCAATATCTAGATGCGCCCAACGATATTTTTCGGTAAATCTTGATAAGAAGCAGGCCGCTGTAGTAGCACCTGCATCACGTCCTCCGATGTTGGCAATATCTGCGAAATTGGAATCGAGTAGCTTCTGATAGGGCTTTTCAATCGGCAGCCTCCAGCAAGGATCACCAGACTCCTGGCCGAGGGCCAATAGTTCATTCGCAAGTGCATCATCAGTGCTGAACAGACCTGTGTTGTGGCGACCTAGGGCAATTAAACAGGCCCCCGTGAGTGTGGCAATGTCAATGACTGCGGCAGGCTCAAAACGTTCCACATAAGTCAGCGCATCACAGAGAACTAAACGACCTTCGGCATCGGTGTTCAAAATTTCAACCGTATGACCTGCTAGAGTAGTCACGACATCACCTGGTTTTGTGGCAGCGCCTGAGGGCATATTTTCAACTGCAGCAATCACCCCGATAACATTAGCCTCGAGGCCGATTTCACAAATTGTCTGAATGCATCCCATAACAGTGGCTGCGCCACACATATCAAACTTCATTTCGTCCATGCCTGCGCTAGGTTTGATGCTAATGCCGCCTGTGTCAAACGTTACGCCTTTTCCAACCAAAATTTTTGGTTTAGCCTTTGGATCGGAAGCTCCTTGGTAATTCAGAATGATAAAACGTGCTGGTTCGTCAGATCCTCTGGAAACAGACAAGAGGCAGTGCATGCCAATCTTTGCCATCTCGTCTTCATCGAGCACTTCGCAAGAGAGTTTCTTGAAACGATCAGCTAAAAGTGTCGCTTGATCTGCTAAATAGCGTGGTGTGCAGATGTTTGCCGGAAGATTGCCAAGTTCGCGAGTGAGATTGGTCCCACGTCCGATAGTGATACCGGTCTGCAGATTTGCTTGATCTTCAGCAGACCCCAACAAATCAAGCGAATTAAGCCCTTTGGCGGATTCATCATCTTTGCTTTTCGATTTAGTAGTGGTGTACTTATAACTCGCCCAGGTAAGCCCATGTCCTAGCCGCTCTAATCTGTCAGCTTGCTGACCAGTTAGTGATGGAAGATCGAGCGCAGCGTCAGTAATTGGCAGCCCTGTCAAAGTTCTTCCAAGGCCAACAAATGCCTCATTTTGTGTGAGCGCATCAAATTGACCATCTTTGCCAACGCCCAGCAGAACGAGGCGTTTTGCTTTAATTCCCTGCGGATTTCTGAGGGTTATTTGGCTGCCTGCTTTGGGCTTGAAATCACCTGATTGAATTAAATTTGAGATCAGTATGTCGAGTTCTGACCCTGATTTCTCTACACTAGCGTCTTCGGAGACACCAACGACCAAGCAATCGGTTTCGAGTTCAGTTACGGATTTTGAATTAAGCCGGAGCTCCATAAGTGTATCCTTGTAGATTTAAGCTGAAAAGATAAGTGTAGGACATTTGGTCATTCTGAGGTACTTCAGTCGTGAGATTTTGGAAACAACTTTGGGTGTTTCTTTAATTTTGTTGTTAGTCGTACTGAGTGGACGCTTTATCCAATTCTTGGAAAAGGTAGCTAATGGCGAGCTTTCTATCGACTTAATGCTAACTATGATCATGTGGCGGGTTCCGTCAAGCTTAGAACTTATCTTACCGCTTGCTCTCACATTGGCAGTACTAATTGTTTTAGGCCGTATGAATCAGGAATCAGAGCTGACTATTTTGAGAGCGGCTGGCTATTCTGATTGGCGAATTTTTTCTATCATTTTAATTCCGGCTTCAATCGTTGCGGTTATGGTGGGTTGGTTAGCCTTGGTTTTATCGCCCGAAGTAGCACGTGAGCTTGATGATCAGGTCACCGAAAAAGAAAATCTCACTGTGTTTGATACGGTGGTACCTGGCCGTTTCCAGATGGGTAAGTCGGGGCGTCTTATCTATGCCGAAGGGATTTCGGACGATAAAGAATCACTCATTGATGTTTTTATTGTTGAGCCATCTGAAGAAAAAAATACCGAGATTTTTTTAACAGGAAAAATAGCCCGTCAGGAACTAAATAATGGCGACAAGTATCTCGTCCTATTTGATGGCTATCGGCATATTGGAAACGAGTCTCGATTGGATTGGGAGATTTCAAAATTTGACCGTTATCTCATTCGGTTAAATCCGCCAAATAAAAATAGACCAGATTCACTCGATACCAAATCCACCCATGCGCTGGTGCAATCAGGACAGCCTCCTGAATTGGCCATAGCCTCTTGGCGGGTTTCACTCCCAATTGTGTGCCTATTTATGCTGCCTTGGGCCTTTTTGATGGGTCGTGGCTCGCCACGGCAAAGCCGATTCATCTGGGTTATTCCAATCATCCTCATCCAATTTGGATACATCACTGCTCTCTCGTTTGCTCAAAAGGCGGTAAGTATAGGGCAGTGGATGGTATGGCCGGGACTCTTTTGGGTTCATCTCTTGGCAATCGGCGTTGTATCAATATGCATGGCGGCGGCATCCATCGGCCGGCGGCGGGGGTGGTTATGAGTCGGACAACCTGGCTTCTGGGACGGGCAATATGGACCTCTTTCCTGGTTGTTTTTTTGGTATTCTTTGGTCTTGAATTTATATTTCGAGTCTTGGATGAGGCGAAGTTCCCTCAGGCGGCTTACACCACAGAAGAAATCATACTGGTATCCATTTCAGGAATGCCAAGACGACTTTATCTGGATTTGCCATTAATGATATTAATTGCGGTGGCTGCAGGTCTGGGAGGGCTGGCGCAATCCACTGAGCTAACGATTTTGAGGGCAGCAGGTCTTAGCATTCCTAGGATTTTTTTAAAAATAGTGTTGGTATTATCTCCGGTCCTTGTTGGTTCGATTGTTATCGCGGAGTTTGGGATGCCGGAAGCTGAAAGATTTAGTCAGGCCCTGAAAGACGTCAATACCTCAGCAGGCAAGAAAGATTCGGTTTGGACTCGTGAGTCAGGGCGTTATATTTTCGTTGAAGGGGAGCCTGATGGAGCAGTTAGGCTGTGGAGGCAAATTGAAATGACTGATTCTCGGGATACGATTAAGCAGGTTACCACGTCCCGCAACGTCTTTTTTGATGGTCAGCAAGTACAACTGGCTAATTCGAGTGTCCTGACTTTTGAGACCGATCAAATTTTAGCAGAGCGGGCGGATATCGTTCAGTCAACCAATTTAACTAAACGCCAGATTCGTTGGTTAGTGCAGAGGCCCGATGCACTTTCTCTAACTGGCCTTTGGGATGCGTCACGCTATCTGGAGCGCGAGGGCTTAAACGCGAGAACGCACAGCCAGCCATTCTGGCAGCGTATATTGTTGCCGATTACTTTAGTGGCTTTGGCGTTGTTGGCATCGGCAACAGCCTTTGGATCGATGCGATCACTTGGAATGTCGACACGGATTTTCTTGGCAATATTGATCGGGCTGGGCTTCAAATATGCGATGGACGTGGCCTCGCCGTTAATTTTCATACTGGGCGGTCATCCCTCGCTGGCAACTATTTTGCCACTTTTGATTCCATTACTATTGACTGTGAGACTACTTCGTTGATTTTGAAGCTTTAGGCTCCGCAATAACTCTTGTTCTAGAAAGGCGATCGTAGAGTGTTTGGTTGGTTGGAGAGAACCGTCCTGTCAGTAGTAAAAGTGCTGTCGGGGCGAGTGTTAAAATGCAGAGAATTAGGCGCTTGAATGCGACAGATCGGGTGAGCGGTTCACCATGAATGTCAACGACCCGCAATCGCCATGCGCGCATTCCAGCCGTTTTTCCACCCTTGCACCATGACCACCAAAAGTAGCCGCTCACGAGCACAATGATTAATATTTGGGTCAGCCAAGCCGGTGCTTCGCCTTGGGCTAAAACAGAAGCGATCAGTCCTGCTATTAAAATGAGTGCCGTTACGATTAAAACATCATAAATGTAGGCTAAAAGACGTTTCCAGATGGGTGCACTACAGGCCGTCATGGGCTTCAATTTGTTTAACAACCAATTGTATGTGGTCCGATCTAAAGACGGAATTAAGTATTTTTAAATATCTTGAACCAAGTTCTGAATATCGTCCTAAAGTTGGAATCAAGGCCTTGGTAGTAAGTGGATGGTCTTGTTGTCTCAAGGCCAGTCGAATTTTTCTAGTTGCTTTGTAGGCTTTGTGCGTATTGATATTCTGGTAATAGGCTGCAACTGAGTCACCAATGGTATCGAAGCGTCTGACTTCGAGTGATGCACTCTTGCTATTTTTTGGCTTGATGCCACATCCTTTTTGATAGCATTGGTGGCCAAAGAAATTATTGCCCTCCAAGGCAAACCGTGATGATCCCCAAGCGGACTCTATTGCGGCTTGGGTGGCAACTAGCGCAGGGGGCAGTCCATCTACTCTCAGGTATAACTGTTCTTCGATGGAATCGAGTGGACTGGTTGGATCAATATTAAAATAATGCAGCAACAAAACGAGAGCAGCATCAGTTCCTCTCTTTTCGGCTTTTTTTTGGGTTTGCCGCATTATGATACCCGGTATCATTGCGCGAGCTGTATCCAAGCGATGATTCTCATGCTCTGCATAATCCATGATTAGCCGAGCAAATCGTTGTCGTGAATCCTCGATATGAAGATCAACCGGAAGCGCTGCGCGAGGCAGATTAATCAAGGTTTCCAGCTTCTTACGCTCAAACTGAGCAAGATCAGGCTCTAGTTTTAGAGCCACATAGAGCAATCCCGCGGTCGCAAATACTGCGACCAGTATGGCATTTCTGATCATGAGCCTGGCTTACCGACTTTGGGCATATCTGGCTCTGTCCAGTCGTTTTGTAGTTCGGTTAGCTTCGCATATTTATAAAATGCGCCGACAAATCCACCAATTGCAATTGCGAAGCCGGCACGTCCATCACGCCAACCACTTTTAATTATGTAAATTCTTAGGAACATCGAAAGACCGTGAATCAGTGCTCGACCCATCCCGCCTCTCTTCCCATTTCTAAATAATTTTTGTGCGCCAAGAGTCGAGTAGCGCTGAGCTTTATGCAGCATTTGCTCAAGATTTTCGAAAGGGAGCTGCCAGATAGGATTAGTTAAATACCCAAGTGGCCCATCACAAACGAATCCCTCGTGAACTTCATCCAGCGTATAACTCATCAACCCTTTCCGGAATAATTGAGGTTGACGGTAGTCGGGGATCCACCCGGAATGCAATACCCAGCGGCCTAGTAAATAATTCTGGCGGGGCATGAAGTAGGCTACCGGGCCTTTTGGATTATTTTCTCTAACAATCGATAGAATTTCATCGCGAGATTCTTGCGTGCACCGCTCATCAGAATCGAGAGAGAAGATCCAGTCATGGCTGCACTGCTTTAGAGCGTCATTACGCAGCTTTCCGAAGCCTCGGAACTCGATTTGTACGACACGCGCGCCAAACTGCTGAGCAATTTTTGCCGTATCATCGGTTGAGTACGAATCGCATAGTATGACTTCGTCAGCCCACTCGATGACGCTTTCGATTGCAGCACCAACTTTACTGGCTTCGTTGAAGGCTATTATGTAGCAGCTAACTTTGGACACAGGCATTGTCTTTTGGTTAATCGAACAGAATGTGGTACCGAAGGGGGGACTCGAACCCCCAAGCCCGCAAAGGCAACGGATTTTGAATCCGTCGTGTCTACCAGTTCCACCACTTCGGCATCGGGAGCGAAAGATTACTTAAACTTTTCGTTGATGTCACCTTTCAATTCTTGCCAATTCCTTCAAAAACCCTAGACTTTGGTCCTTTCATGAATGAGGCAGACCTTGAAACGGCAAGATTTTTTATACGATCTACCTAAAGATTTAATTGCAAGTGTTCCTTTAGCAAAACGTAGTAACGCTCGCTTGATGGTCATCGATCCGGGAAGACCAATTGAACATCTTAGGGTATCTCAGCTGCCGGACTTGATTCAGCCGGGCGATGTAGTAGTGGCAAACAATACCAGGGTGTTCCCTGCACGTCTTTTTGGGTCAAAAGAATCTGGTGGTCGTGTCGAGGTACTTATCGAACGTCTTTTGTCAGAAGAAACTGTTCGAGCGTTCATAAAAGCTTCGAAGTCTCCAAGGGAAGGCTCGATTCTTCTGATGGAGGGTGGATTTAAATTGACTGTTGATGGCCGTGATGGTGATTTATTTTTTTTAAGCACGGAGTTGGGAGTCCACGTCCTTGAGATGGCTGAAGCGTATGGACGCATTCCGCTCCCGCCTTACATTAAACGTGAAGATACTGAAGCCGACCGCGAGCGTTACCAAACAATTTTTGCAAAAGAAGCGGGCGCAGTTGCTGCCCCGACAGCAGGTCTTCACATTGATCAAGATCTTTTAAGATGCATCAAAGAAAGGGGCGCAACCTGGTGTGAGATAACGCTTCACGTTGGAGCAGGTACTTTTAATCCGGTCAGAGTAGAAGACTTAACTGAACATAAGATGCATAGCGAGTGGTACCAAATTTCAGATGAGGTTGCCAATATTATTAGAGAGGCCAAGCGCTCGGGCCGCCGTATTATTTCGATTGGTACAACGACCATGCGTTGCCTCGAAAGCTCCGCTCTAGCAAACGAGGGCCAAGTCATCGCTGGGTCAAATGAAACCTCGATTTTTATTTCACCCGGATACAGCTTTAATGTAACTGACGTATTGTTCACTAATTTTCATTTGCCGGAGTCTACGTTATTGATGCTTGTTTCTGCCTTTGGTGGATATCAGCGCATGATGACTGCTTATGAAGAGGCAATGAGTGAACGCTATCGATTTTTTAGTTACGGAGATGCGTGTTTGATTATCCATGATCCAAAGGAAAGTGATGCGTCCTGAATGCAATATGACTTTCGCACTAAAAGCAACTGATGGGTTGGCGCGTCGTGGTGCAATAACGTTTCCTAGAGGTTCAATCGAAACTCCAGCCTTCATGCCTGTCGGTACTTATGGAACTGTTAAAGGCGTGACGACTGAACAGGTCACAGAAACTGGCGCAAAAATTCTCCTAGGTAACACCTTTCATTTGATGTTGAGGCCGGGGGCTGAGCAGATTGAGGCCTTGGGTGGTCTTCATAGAATGATTCACTGGGATAAGCCAATACTTACTGATTCTGGAGGGTTTCAGGTCTTTAGTCTTGGGAAAATGAGTAAGATCACTGAAGAGGGTGTCAGATTTAGAAGTCCGGTTGACGGGGCGGAAGTTTGGTTAGATCCGGAGAAATCCATGTCAGTGCAAAGGGCACTTGGATCAGATATCGTCATGATCTTCGATGAATGTACTCCATATCCGGTGTCTTGCGACCAATCCAAGAAATCTATGGAGCTTAGTCTTCGGTGGGCGCAGCGGTCTCTGATAGCGCATGGGGATTCGCCATCTGCCATCTTTGGCATTGTGCAGGGATCTATGTTTTTAGACCAGCGTGATAAAAGCCTCGATGCACTGATGGAGATGGGATTCGACGGCTATGCCATCGGCGGATTATCTGTTGGTGAACCTAAGGATGAGATGTTTAAAGTGATGCAACATACCGCTCCGAGACTACCTAAAAATCAGCCCCGGTATGTCATGGGAGTTGGTAAGCCCGAGGACTTGGTCGAAGGCGTGCGTCGTGGCGTGGACATGTTCGACTGTGTGATGCCCACCCGCAATGCAAGGAACGGGCATCTATTTACCGACACCGGGGTTTTAAAACTTCGAAATGCAGTCAACCGAACGGGTGATGGTCCTATTGACGATACTTGCGATTGCTATACCTGTAGGAACTACAGTCGTGCTTATCTTTACCACTTGGATAAGTGTGGCGAAATTTTGGGCGCGACCCTAAATACAATCCACAACCTACGGCACTATCAGAATATTATGAGCGGGTTGAGAACTGCGATTGAAGAAAGTCAGCTTGACCGATTTGTGCAGAATTTCTATGAAAAAAGGGGGATGAAGGCACTGGAATTAGGCGTTTAGACGAATCGCAGTTGCTCAAACGCCCGCCAACCTGTAGCTTTACGCGACCTTAAAACTTCTATAAACGGTGTTGATATGATCTCAAATGCTTACGCCAACGCAGCGCCAGCTGGAGCTGGACCCGATCCTATGTTTCAAATCCTGATGCTCGTTGGTTTCATTGCAATCTTTTATTTTTTATTATGGCGTCCACAACAAAAGCGTGCAAAGGAGCACAAAAATCTTATTGAAAACCTCTCAAAAGGCGATGAGATTGCAACGGGCGGTGGCCTGATGGGCCGGATAATCAAAGTGAGTGACGACGTAGTTAAAGTCGAAGTCGCAGACAAGACCGAGGTGCTGATTCAAAAGGCAGCGGTAGCTGTGTTGTTGCCAAAGGGCACATTGAAAGACCTAAGCGCTTAAACGGATAAAAATGTGAATCAACGCTTTTCTTTATGGAAGACGGTCGTTGTGATCGTCTCTCTTGTCCTCGGTATGTTATATGGGTTACCCAACGGTTTTCCTGATGACCCAGCGGTTCAAATTACGCCCGGACGTTCGACCGAAATACTTGGTGAGCTCGACCTGGCCCGCGCTGAAAATGCATTGAACGAAGCAGGTATAACGCTAGTATCAACTGAGTCCGATGACTCCCAAGCATTGATGCGTTTTGAATCTGTTGAAATACAAATAGCGGCGAAAAGTTTAATTCAAAGAGCCTTGGGTGAGGACTTCATTGTAGCCCTAAGCCTCGCGTCGAATACCCCTAGCTGGCTTCAATCCCTTGGCGCTAGTCCAATGAAGTTGGGTCTAGACCTCCGAGGGGGCGTTCACTTTTTAATGGAGGTGGATCTTGTAGCTGCTGTGTCCCAGCGACTTGATACGTATGCCTCTGAAATTAAACAAATGCTTCGAACAGACCGGATTCGATTTCGTTCTGTGGATTCGGATTCGGATGGTCAGATTAATATTCAGTTTTTAAATGCGGAGACTCGTTCACAGGGGATCGAGCGGATTCGGAGTGAGTACGCAGGTGTGTTTGCGTATCGCGAGTCAGACCTCGATGGCGCCGCTCATGTGATTCTTTTGCTGGCTGAAGGAGAGCAAACTCGGATTGAAGATTACGCAGTAAGTCAGAACCTGACCACACTCCGTAATCGGGTAAACGAGCTGGGTGTCTCTGAGCCGCTGGTTCAACGTCAAGGACGTAACCGGATAGTAGTTGAACTACCGGGCGTCCAAGATACGGCGACTGCAAAGCGCGTTCTCGGTGCAACGGCGAATTTAGAATTTCGATTGGAGGCACTCTCCAATTTAACAGTTCGCGAAACGCAGCAATTTAAATTTCGCCGAAGCCAGAGGACAGCTGACTTGGAGCGAGATATTATAACTACTGGCAGCTCGGTCAGTGACGCGCGTTCAAGCTTTGATGAAAACGGGTCGCCGCAGGTCAATATTAATTTAGATGCTTCCGGTGGGCGCCGTATGGCGGATGTGACTAAAACCTCAATTGGTCGACGAATGGCAGTAATATTCATTGAGGCTAGGTCGCGCAGTGAAACGGACTCTGAGACAGGTGAAATCAAGCGGGTCAGATATAAAGAACAAGGCATCATCTCACTGGCCACTATCCAGTCAGTTTTGGGCAATCAATTTAGGATTACAGGTCTGGATAATGCGGGTGAAGCTTCAGAACTTGCTCTGCTGTTGAGGGCGGGTGCCTTAGCTGCTCCAATGTATTTCGTTGAGGAGAGGACAATTGGACCGAGTCTAGGCGCTGAAAATATTAAGCGGGGACTGAACTCAGTAATCATCGGCTTGTCGCTGGTAGCCTTATTTATGGTTGGCCTGTACCGGGGCTTCGGATTAATAGCGAACATCGCCCTGGCTGTAAATTTGACTTTGCTGATCGCAATTATGAGTTTGTTTCAAGCTGTATTGACGCTACCTGGGATCGCTGGAATTGTTTTGACGGTAGGGATGGCCGTGGATGCTAACGTTCTTATTTTCTCGAGAATTAGGGAAGAGCGTTTGCGGAGTCTGGCGGATCCACAAGCGATTCGGGTTGGTTTCGAGCGAGCGTTTGTTACGATTTTGGATTCTAATATTACTACCCTTCTTGTGGCCATTATTCTGGCAGGCATTGGCACAGGCCCAGTGAAAGGTTTTGCCATCACACTGGCCATTGGTATTTGCACCTCGCTGTTTACGGCGACTTTGGTGACTCGTCTATTAGTTGAGGGTATTTTTGGCCATCGACACCTACCAAAGTGGGCGCTGTAAATATGAGGCTACCCACAATCGATTTTATGTCTGGACGCAAGTTTGCAGGATTTTTTTCTTTTGTCGCTGTAGTTGCCTCTGTTCTATTCATTTTTGGCAATGGATTGAATTTTGGGCTGGACTTTACTGGCGGTTCTTTAATCGAACTGGAGTTCGCTGACGAGCCTGCACTGGAGAGCGTGCGTAAATCTCTAGTGGATGCTGGATATAATGATGCGATTGTCCAAGCTTTTGGAGCGCCAACGGACGTTATTGTTCGTCTTGCCCAGGAAAATGCGCCTAAGGCTGGAGATGATGTCTTTGCGGCACTTCAAAGGGCAGGTTTTCAGGTTGAGTTATTGCGGTCTGAGTTCGTGGGGTCATCTGTTGGAGAAGAATTGCGTGAGCAGGGCGGACTCGGTCTGTTGCTAGCGCTTGGTATTGTGATGTTGTACGTGGCATTTCGATTTCAGTTTAAGTTCTCGGTTGCAGCCGTGGTTGCCCTCTTCCATGATGTGCTGATCGTGATTGGTATCTTCGCACTGTTTGGGCTTAACTTTGATTTGACCGTTTTGGCAGCTGTCCTGGCGGTTATCGGTTATTCACTGAACGATTCGATCGTGGTGTCGGATCGGATTCGTGAGAATTTTAGAATTATGCACACCAATGATTCGCTGAAGGTCATTAACGATTCGATTAACCAGACGTTGAGTCGGACCGTGGCAACTTCCATGACGACGCTACTAGTGGTGCTGGCCCTTCTCTTTTTGGGTGGAGAGCTTATCTACAATTTTGCTCTGGCTTTAGCGATTGGTGTGACGGTGGGCACATACTCCTCGATTTATGTCGTCACGCTTGTTCTTCTGTTGACCAAGATCTCCCGTGATGACCTGATAGTTGTTGAGATTGATGAAGAGCGTGATGATCGCCCTTAGAATTAAAAAGTTCCCTCATCTATATTAGACATTAGTCTAATATCATCCTTTTTGTAAATTTTGTTAGCCGAGTTAATTTCTAACTAGATACCTAAACATCTAAGGATCACCGTGCAACTGGTGCTAGCATCGTGGTTCTCGCTAGCGCGGTCATGGAATCTAAAATTTATGCATAACATATTGTTTTATATATATTTTTATTTGATATATAATTTTTGCTCGGCTCGGTTCTGATATTGGAT
The DNA here is from genome assembly GCA_964520465.1 of uncultured Pseudomonadales bacterium. Lineage (GTDB taxonomy): Bacteria > Pseudomonadota > Gammaproteobacteria > Pseudomonadales > Litorivicinaceae > HIMB30. The sequence goes on from CAZFNA010000013.1 coordinate 29,521, forward strand.
CAGTATTTTGTACCTCATCCGCCATACCAAAATCGCAGTTGGTCACAGTTTCATAGATTGGCTACCACCCGAACATCGGCTAAGTCACTTATTTTTAAAGTTGTTTAACGGACTGAGTTTAGGTACCGTTTGCACTGTGAAGGGCGTAGGTCTTTCACACAACCTCGGTGGGGCTAGCTTACCTGCCTTCGGAATAGTCCGAAAACAGAGGATACTTAAGTAACCTTTTATTAAATTAAATGAGGGAATCTCAAATGAAAAAAATTATCGCTGCTGCAGTCGCTGCTGCATTTGTAGCTCCAGTATTTGCTGCTGACATTTCTATCTCTGGTGATACAGAGTTCCAATACAAAGCGACCGATGGTTCAGACAACGTAATCAAAAGTGATGGCAACATCATGGTTTTGTCAGCAACTTCCGAGCTTGATAACGGCTGGACAGTTTCTGGTAGTCTGCCATTTGAATTGTCTGGCGGTTCTGACGGTGGTGAGAGCATCACGTTATCAGGCGATGGCATGAAGATTGGTTTTGGTGATGTGTCTGGTGCCCTTGACGCGGTTGGTGATTACACTGACATCGCTCCAGAAGCAGGTGGATTCAGCGGTGACGGTAGCGACGCAGGCTTGTCATTAAGCATGGGCCTTGGTGAAGCGACCGTAACGGTTTCGCATTCTCCAAAAGGTGGTTCACATGGAGCATCTGCGGACTTCAATGCATATTCAGTTAAAATGCCAGTAGGCGGAGCTGAAGTGTATGTTGGAGCAGAATCCCATGGAGATGACACTAATGATGTTATCGCTTATGGAGCGAAAGGAAGCTTCGGCGGAGTTATGGTAGCTGCTGAATACGCTGACTACGATAGCGGCGCTTCAACAACCGGCATGGCTGTGAAATACTCAATGGGTAACATTACCCTTGGTGCAGAGAACCAGCAAGCCGAAGACGCAGCTGGTGCTGACACTAAAGACATGACAGTTATGTTCGCTAAGTATAACTTAGGCGGCGGTGTGACAGCATATGTAGAAGCAGCTTCTGA
>CAZFNA010000014.1:0-30093 GCA_964520465.1 uncultured Pseudomonadales bacterium
ACACGCATTCGATTCGAGCACGTTGAATCTGGTGGGGACATTCAACTTTCGTCCGATCCCAATCTGATGGGGGTGCCTGTTTTTACGTTAAAACCAAATCGTACCGTCATGCTTGTCACAAGTCGTGGAGATCAAAATCAAAAGCAGTTCGAAATTTTTCGCGATTGGTTGCAAAGTGGTCCGGGACGTTCTGCACTGAGCGACTTTCGTGAAAATGGTTTACAGGTCGCTTATCCTGTTGAGGCCCCGGAGGAAGCTCCTGTTAAGTTTGTAATCGTAGGCAACCCTGTTCTCGGCGAGAAAATTTCCATACTCCAATGTCAACGGTGTCATAAGGTCAATCGGGCCAATAAATACTCTGGCATTGGCAACGCACCATCTTTTCATGCAATGCGTGCTTTTGATGATTGGTACATCCGTTTTTCGACATTTTATGCTGCAAACCCTCATAAGGCTCTTATCTCTGTGGCTGGATCTGGTATCGACAAAGATCGAGATATGATCGCTATCGCACCGATTGACATGGAGATCGAGGACATCAATCATATCGTTGCGTTTGTGCATTCTTTAACGCCCCTTGACCTTGGTAGGCCGATTCAGCTCAATCCCTAGCTATCGAGATAATCGTCTGTCGTGCGGACCCGCGGCCGAGCTGGGCCCTTCAGTGGTGCGCTGCTATCATGATATTGTGCATTAATACGACAGTCATCACACATTTTGACGAGTTTCGTATTGTCCGAATCAGTGTACATCCAGTGATTACCCTCAAGTTTCTCGATAATCCGCTCGATTGTAGATTTCACTCCAAAAGGACGCCCGCACTCAATGCAATCGAACGGATCTTCACCATGCAGTGTAGATTGTTCAAGTGTTTGCTTTCCAAAACTGAGTTGCGGCTTCAATGTGATCGCCTGTTCAGGACATGTATTACTGCAGAGACCGCATTGTACACAGGCGTTTTCTACAATATTGATCTCGGGTCGGTCGGAACGATCGTTTAAAGCGCCTGTTGGGCACTGCGATACGCATGCTAAGCATAGCGTACATTTGTCAGCGTTTACCTCAATCGTCCCGTACGGATCTCCCAACTCTAAGGGGATCGAAAGCGCTGATTCACCATCATGCTGCGCAAATACGGACATCACAGTCTTTGCAACCTCACGACGACCGCCAAGCAAGGCAACTGCTTGATGTTCAAGGTCGGGCATGCGAGCTTCATACAATGCTGCTTGGAGCGTCTCTGGAGAAATTGCTTCGATCACTCGGATTCTAGTTGGGTCGACTCGCGTATCCTTGAGCAGTCTTTTAGTCAGCGACATCTCGTTGGTGATTGCTGTTTCAGCAGTGTTCGGAGATTTTAAGATCAGTGCCTCCGAGGCGCCGGCAGCAAGTGTCGCAAGGATTTCAGCGTGCCCTATCAGCTCTACGTTGTCCACTTCGTAGGGGATTACATCGGCGGGTAGGCCATCGCCAAACCGCGCCGATTTGGATATCAGTTTGTGTCCGAAGGTACGATCGGCAAATAGTATTCTAGGTGCGATTTTGGCGTGTCTTTTAAAAGTGCTGATAAGTGCGTTAAGGCGCTGCACTAAAAATTCAAATGGTGGGTCATCGTAGACAATAGCTCCCGTCGGGCACACTGCAGCGCACCCACCGCATCCACCACACATATCTGGATCAATGTATACGCCATCTCCATCTGACCGTATAGCTTTTGCGCCGCAGGTGTCAATGCAACGTGTGCAACCAACTTTCTTCGAACGAGAGTGCGCGCAAATTGAAGCTTCATACTTCACGTAAAGAGGCTTTTCGAAGGTGCCAACCAACCCTTTAGCTTGGGCACCTATCAGGGCAAGCCTTACATTATCTGCATTGGGCGCCCTAATATACCCATCCCTTACGGCTTCAGCGGCCAGTAGAGACTTCTCAGAAACGAGATCGATGATGATATCGCAGGTAGAGGTTGCAGTGCTCCGGCTCGGAGTAAAATTTCTCTCTCCACGTCCAGTGGCAACAAGTGTCGAAAAATTTGTAAACTGAACCTCGAAAGAGCCTAACCCACCAGAGACAGAGCTGATCTGACCCATTGCTAAATCGTAGTTGGCTGATGGAGAAACTGAGCCAGTTATTTCTTCTAAGACGCATGTGACTGCGAGTTCTTCGCCCAAGATACTTGCAAATTCTAAGATGGATTCGTTTTTCGCGATGATTAGACACGTTCCCCCTGAGCTAACCTCGCGAACTTTGGTTCCTGGCCGGTCAAGCTGCGCATCTGCCAATAATGCTTTTTGCTTTGCTTCGATGTGGAGAGGGTTTTCCGTTGCTTTCGACCACCCTGCACGATCCCGCAGGTCTATTAGGCCCAGAGATCCTGTCAGTGAGTCTTTATCACGAAGTTCGTCGCAAATTCTGTCGAAAATGTTTGCCTGCTGCTCGCATGCAAAAACTACTTGTTCTTTCTGGCTTAACGCCGCGACAGCGATATCAAGATCTGAATCACACAATTGGTCAGTTAAAATGACGTCATCAAATCCTTCGTTTTTGAACGAGTCAACATTGTAATTTAATGTCTTGTCACAGCTGCATAGGACAAGTGTCTTATTCTGTTTCATAATTTAACTGTTTTTTTCTAATTGCAATAGTCATAGACTACCTCGATAAAGATAGAAAAGATAAAAAATCTATATAAATCATATGGATAGTAATAAGAATCATTTGCAGTATAAAGTTTTTTTTCTGAGAGATTCGGAGTAAAAATATTATGACCAGTAAATCCGATCCTTTAGACCACTCAGATTTGTTTTCTGCATGGAAGATAATCATGCCTGTAGGCATCGTCGTCAGCCGACTGCCAGGCGCAACGAGGTGGGTATCAGAAATTTGGAAGCCGACTGGATTAATTCCCGGTGCGGGAATTTCTCATTGGGTTGAGATGTACAGTGAGGGAGCGGTCACACACTTCCACGCGCGGACTTTGGATTTGGAATTGCACCGGGGAGAAGTAGAAGCCTATAAAGTCGCTTTGTCCATGGAGGTTCCTTCTGCGTTTGTTGTCATGGATGAAGATGAGGCTGACGAAGCTCCCGGGGACTGGCAAGTAACCGATGTAACGCTGTCGCCGTATCTTGCCCAAGATATGTTGGATAGTGGATTTAGTCAGATAGAGGCTGTTCCGATCCCGCCAGTCATCGTGAGTTGGGCTCAACAATTTATAGATCAGCATTTTATTGAAGAGCCTTTTAAAAAACGAAAACGAGATCGTTTCGACACAAAAAAAGTCGATGATGGCATCGGCGACTCACGAATTAATCAAGGAAACGACGTATATCGCTCGCCCGCATCAATAAGAAAAAGGAACAAGCATTGAGTAATAAAAGCGACGAAGACAAGGGTTTCTTGGCTCGGTGGTCAGATCGAAAACAAGAACATGAACAAGAGCCAATGCAGGAGGGATCTCTGGACGCAGGAAGTGAAATAAAAGCTTCTGTCGAGGAAGAGTTTGAGGGCAAAACTGATGCTGAGATAATGTCGATACTCGACCTCCCTGAACCCGAGTCCCTGAAGCTTGGGGACAATGTCGCAGGTTTTATGAGTGAGCGTGTGCCCGAACGGATTAGAGCTAAAGCATTGCGTGCTTTCTGGAAGACAAATCCGGTTTTGGCTAATATCGATGGCCTCGATGAGTACTGTGACGACTATACAGATGCAGCGATGATTATCGAAAATATGCAAACTATTTATCAGGTTGGAAAGGGATACGCCGCCCAGGCATTGGATGCTTTAGAATCACTCGCCGAAGAGGATCTTGGTAACATTAAAAGCGAAGCTTCAGTTGATCAACTAGCGTCTCCAACCTCTCCCGAAATATCGGTTTCCGAGCCGTCGGAGGAATTGCTTGATGCGAATCGTTTTGACGCACCGAGCGCAGATTCGAGTCTTCAGGACAATACTGCGCTGCATCAAAGTAATACTGCTTTGGTATTACCCAGCACGGCTGAGACTTTATTTGACGAAGGACCTGCAGGACACGGGTTTCAAGACCCAAGTAAAGAGGGCGCGAGGGTTAGGCCAAATCGAATGACCTTCTCTTAGTATTAAACAAGCTGCAAATGATTCTCATTAACTTATCATGCTGATTTACAAAGTATTTTTATTGTTGCATCTGAAGGTGAACACGTTAGCATCAGAGGGTTAGATGTGTATCGGATTCGGTATAGGTCTTCGGTAATTGGAAAAGATGTAGTGATTAGATGACGATGCAGTCGACTCTTGAAATAGACCAACCGGTAGCGCCAGAAGACCAGGTTCGAGCCAACATGTACTCCCTGCTCGGTGGGTTGATGCTTCAAGCTCCCAACACTGAGACCATGAAAAATCTTGTTGGACTCGATGGTGGGAGCAATGACGTGGGTTCAGCCATAAGTTCGCTGGCGCAGATTGCAAGTGCACTTGACGTTGCGAGCGTTGAACGTGAATTCAATACGCTGTTCATTGGTGTGGGACGGGGCGAGATATTGCCATATGCCAGCTACTACTTAACAGGATTCTTGCACGAAAAGCCATTGGCAGACCTTAGGGCCAATATGCGCTCTCTAGGCGTGGCCCGGAAACAGGGGGTTCCAGAACCGGAAGATCATCTTGGGTCACTGTGCGAAGTGATGGCAGGGCTGATTATTGGTGCGTTTGGTGATCCGGCAAAAATCCAAACACAAAAAGAATTTTTCAATGCGCACATAGGCCCGTGGGCTGCGCATTGTTTTAGTGATCTCGAAAAATCGGAGAGTGCGGTGCTTTACGCCCCAGTAGGCTCATTAGGTAGCTTGTTGATAGAAATAGAGCGCGAATCATTTCGGATCGAGTAAGCCGAAAGGCTAAGTTAGTGTGAAATCACACGTAAGGAGATGTTCATGAGTGAGCAGAAAACTACAGCAGCAAGTCGCCGTGAGTTTTTGAAGCTTGTAACAACTGGTTTGCCAGTTGCTGCAGTTGCCGCAGCAGCGGGAACGCAGGTTTTAGCAAGCCCAGAGACAAAGGTTGTTCAAACTAGTGGGCTTCAAAAGAACGCTCATTATGAGAAGTATCTTGAAACAACACGGTTTTAATAAAAATAGATCGTTCCAGGTAGCTTTGGCCCTGGGTAAACGTTTATAAAATCCTGAGGAGGGTTTTCATGTTAAGGAAAAAGGCGAGTGGGGTAGCAGTTGGCTCCCAAATGTCATCCTTACTTAAAAATGTAGCCTCTCACAAAATGGATCGTCGTACTTTTCTACGTTCGACTGGTCTTGCTGTGGGTGGTTTGGCTGCGTTTTCGATGACGCCACGAAGTGTTGAAGCAGCAGCTTCAGCATCAAGTGATGCAAAGACTGAAATTAGAAAAAGTGTATGTACCCACTGTTCAGTAGGCTGTACGGTTCAAGCTGAAGTGCGCGATGGTGTATGGGTCGGCCAAGAACCTGGTTGGGATTCGCCGTTTAACCTCGGATCACATTGCGCTAAAGGCTCTGCAGTCCGAGAACTCGGTCACGGCGAGCGTCGCCTCAAATATCCAATGAAGCTCGTGAATGGAACTTATACAAGGGTTTCGTGGGAGCAGGCGATTAATGATATCGGCGACCAAATGCTCAAGATTCGCGATGAAAGCGGGCCAGATAGTGTTTATTGGCTGGGCTCTGCGAAAACCAATAACGAGCAGTCCTATTTGTATCGGAAGTTTGCCGCCTATTGGGGTTCGAACAACGTCGACCACCAAGCACGTATTTGTCACTCAACGACTGTAGCTGGGGTAGCGAATACCTGGGGTTACGGGGCGATGACGAATTCCTACAACGATATTCATAATTCCAAGGCTATTTTCATAATCGGTGGTAACCCTGCTGAAGCGCACCCTGTGTCGCTAATGCACATTATGAAAGCCAAGGAACAAAATAACGCGCCAGTGATAGTGTGCGATCCGCGTTTCACACGGACGGCTGCTCATGCTGATGAGTACGTACGATTCCGTCCAGGAACCGACGTCGCTTTGGTATGGGGTATTTTGTACCATATCTTTGAAAATGGCTGGGAAGACAAAGAGTTCATCCGTACTCGCGTCTGGGGAATGGGTGACATCAGGAAGGAAGTTGCCAAATGGACGCCTGAAGAGACAGAGCGCGTCACCGGTACTCCAGGATCTCAGTTGGAGCGTGTTGCACGCACACTGGCAAACAACCGTCCGGGGACTGTTATTTGGTGCATGGGCGGAACGCAGCATACGAACGGAAACAATAATACCCGCGCGTATTGCGTCCTTCAGTTGGCTCTTGGAAATATGGGAGCCTCTGGTGGCGGAACAAATATCTTCCGAGGCCACTGCAACGTGCAGGGCGCCACTGATTTAGGCGTTTTAGCGAACACACTCCCTGGGTACTATGGCTTAAAGCCAGGGTCTTGGGCTCATTGGGCTAGAGTCTGGGAAGAGGATCTTGACTGGTTAAAGAGTCGGTTTGCGACTATGAAGACCAAGGATGGAAAAGACAAAGCGATGATGAACGAGACCGGTATTCCGGTATCCCGTTGGATCGACGGTGTTCTTGAGGCTAAGGAGAACCTTGGTCAGCCGAACAACACTCGAGCAATGGTACTTTGGGGACATGCCCCGAACTCGCAGACTCGTATGACTGACATGAAGACGGCGATGGCTAAACTTGATTTGATGGTTGTTGTCGATCCTCATCCAACCGTTTCTGCAATATTACACGATCGGAAAGATGGTGTTTACTTGCTTCCGTCGACTACGCAATTTGAAACATATGGTTCAGTTACGGCGTCAAATCGCTCGATTCAATGGAGAGAGAAAGTAATTGATCCACTGTTTGAGTCGAAGCCTGACCACGTAATCATGAAGCTATTTGCTGATAAGTTCGGTTTCTCCGATCGGTTCTTCCGCAATATTAAAGTTAACGGTGATGAGCCGCTAATTGAAGATATTACTGCTGAAATCAACCGTGGTATGTGGACCATCGGCTACACGGGTCAATCACCAGAGCGGATTCGTTCGCACATGGCTAATCAACATACGTTTGATCGGACCACTCTGCAAGCCATAGGCGGTCCTTGTGACGGTGACTATTATGGTATGCCTTGGCCTTCCTGGGGCCCGCCAGAAATGAAGCATCCAGGCACTCCAAACTTGTACGATATGTCGAAACCAGTTTCTAAGGGTGGATTGACATTCCGGGCAAGGTTTGGTGTCGAGCGTGATGGTGAAAATCTGCTGGCTGAGGGCGTTTATTCAGTGGGATCCGAGATTAAAGACGGGTACCCTGAATTTACAATGCAGATGTTGATGGATTTGGGATGGGATAAAGACCTAACCGCCGGTGAGCGCGCAGCGATCGATAAGGTTGCTGGAGTCAAGACCAACTGGAAGACTGACCTTTCGGGTGGAATTCAGCGAGTGGCTATCAAGCATGAGTGTGCCCCATTTGGCAACGCGAAAGCTCGAACGGTCGTTTGGAATTTCCCTGACCCAGTTCCTCTTCATCGGGAACCACTCTATACAAACCGTCGTGATCTGGTCGAAGACTATCCAACCTATAAAGATAGATTTTCTTTCCGGTTACCGACCTTGTACGCGTCAATTCAAAAGAACGACTTTTCGAAAGATTATCCAATGATTCTTACGTCGGGACGTTTGGTTGAGTATGAAGGCGGTGGCGATGAAACTCGTTCTAACCCATGGCTGGCTGAACTACAGCAACAGATGTTTGTTGAAGTCCATCCGCGTGATGCTAACAATCTTGGTATTCGTGACGGCGAAATGGTTTGGGTTGAGTCTCCAGAAGGTGGAAGAATCAACGTTCAAGCGATGGTTACAGAACGCGTGGGTGTTGGCGTGGCGTTCTTGCCGTTTCACTTTGGAGGAATATTCCAAGGCGAAGATCAACGTGCTAAGTATCCAGATGGGGCTGACCCATATGTGCTTGGTGAATCAGCAAACACAGTGATGACGTATGGCTATGACGCGGTGACCCAAATGCAGGAATCCAAGTGTAGCTTATGTCGCATCATCCCAGCGTAGAGGAGGAATAACTTATGTCATTAGGTGGAAAGGCGAGAGCTAAGTTCCTATGCGACTCCGAGCGCTGCATTGAATGCAACGCTTGTGTCACAGCTTGTAAAAACGAAAACGAAGTGCCTTGGGGCATCAATCGTCGTCGTGTGGTAACCATAGCTGATGGTAAGCCGGGCGAGCGTTCGATCTCTGTGGCTTGCATGCACTGTTCAGACGCGCCTTGTATGGCGGTTTGTCCGGTCGACTGTTTTTATCAAACGGACGACGGAATCGTCCTGCACTCAAAAGATCTGTGTATCGGTTGTGGATATTGCTTCTACGCATGCCCATTCGGTGCACCTCAGTTCCCGCAAGCGGGTAACTTCGGATCACGAGGCAAGATGGATAAGTGCACATTCTGCGCTGGCGGTCCTGAAGAGGACAACTCTCAGGCTGAATTCCAAAAATACGGCAGTAACCGTATCGCGGAAGGAAAATTGCCTGCGTGTGCCGAGCAGTGCGCAACCAAAGCCCTGTTAGCCGGCGACGGCGACGACGTAGCTTCGATCTATCGGGAGCGAGTTGTAACACGGGGCTTCGGCTCTGGTGCATGGGGTTGGGGAACCGCCTACGAAAAGAAGGGCGGCTAGCAGCTAAACGAGTTGGCGGCTTCAAACCCGCCAGCTCGTATTATTAACTTATCTAATGATTCTTGAGGTCTTCATGAATTTGAAAGCGATTGGTACGTTTTTTATCACCCTTTTACTGTTTGCCGTAAACCCGGCTTATTCCTTAGACAAAGACCAGCGTTCATCGACAGGCGGCGCTCAGACGTTAGAGGATATTCTCTCACGGCAAAATGGTTCTGCGGTTGATGAGTCATTCCGTCGCGATAATTTAGGAACGTCAGACAACGCTCAACCCATCAGTAAAAGCCTTGGAACACTAGGCGGCATTTCTAATTCAGATATTTACCGCGGGATTCGCTATTCCGAATTAGATGTTAGTGTATCCAATAGTGGCCCAGCAGCGAAGATACTGGTCCAAGATGGTGGGATGGATTGGTTGTTGACGCGAGAGGGAACTATCCAAGCATTTGCGGCTTATGGAATTGGGGGCATTTTAATAGCACTTGGAGCCTTCTATTTCATGCGTGGTCGAATGACCATTGAGGGTGGACCCTCTGGAGAAACTATTGAGCGGTTCAAGGCATTTGAACGGTTTGGCCATTGGTGTTTATCTGGCTCCTTTGTAATGCTGGCATTTACTGGGTTGCTCCTTTTATTCGGGCGGTCAGTCGTTATTCCGCTTTTTGGACATGAGATTAATTCCGCGATTGCAACCTTCTCTATCTGGGTACATAACAATATTGCTTGGGTCTTTATGGCCTCGCTAGTATATATATTTATAACCTGGGTGGCGCATAACATTCCTAATAAACTTGACCTAGTATGGCTCGCAAAGGGCGGCGGTATTGTAGGTAATGCGCATCCATCTGCTAGAAAATTTAATGCTGGCCAGAAGATTATATTTTGGATGACAATCGTACTCGGTGTGTCGGTATCAATGTCAGGTCTCTCCTTACTATTCCCATTTGAGATGCCTATGTTTGCCAAGACATTCGCCCTTATAAATTCAGTAACTGGGATGGGGTTGCCTACCGACTTAGTTCCTCACGAAGAAATGCAGTTAGCTCATATGTGGCATGCCATCGTTGCTACTACAATGATTGTCGCGATCATTGCTCATATCTATATCGGTAGTGTCGGTATGGAGGGCGCATTTGACGCGATGGGTTCTGGTCACGTGGATCTAGAATGGGCTAAGCAACATCATGATTTGTGGGTCGAGGAAGAGGAAGAGAGAAAAGGTGACACGTACAGTAGTTCCCCCACAATGACAAAGGCAGGAGAAGCTTCATGAAAACAATGTTTTTAGCATTTGCTTTCACGATCGCCGCATCCTTCGGGGCATATTTTGCGTTAAGTGAAATGGGCTTCTCATCAGCGCAAACTCAATCGGCTCCGTCAGTCCGACTTGACTAAGACAGCGCTTAATTTGGTAGACTTGGAGATCGACGTTGTCGGTCTCCGCTGCCCACTACCATTACTCAAACTTAAAAAGCGCATTCAGATTTTAGGACCTGGCTCGATCATTAAATTTCTCGCGAACGACCCAACTACACTGAAAGATGTGCCGGCATACTGCGAACTAGTTGGCCATGAAATACTCAAAGTTGATTCCGAGACACTACCGTACGTATTTTTTATTCGGATGGCTGTTACTCAATAAATGGTTAGATTACTGACTCTCGGAGGGCAATATGCGTCTGTTTATTTTATTCATTTTGATGGTTTCCATAGCGACCTCTGCTGTTGGATTCGACCGTTACACTGCGCATGGAGGACCGGTCAAGGGCCTTGCATTTTCTCCAGATCAAACTCTTTTAGTCAGCACCAGCTTTGACTACACGGCCGTCTTGTGGAACGCATCTGACATGACCGAACTTACACAATTAGTGGGTCATACAGCCGCAGTTAATGCAGCCTCATTTTCCCCCGATGGGCGATGGCTAGCAACAGGAGGTGATGATAGCCTTGTACTGCTATGGCGTGTGTCAGACTTAACAAATCCGAGTAGTCGACCCAAGTCAATCAAACTACATGGCCATACCGCAAAAGTTGTTGCCCTTGAATTTAGCGATGACAGCTCAATTTTGGCATCTTCCAGTTGGGACAGGAAAGTTGGACTGTGGAACGTTCTAACAACCACCTCACTCCGATTTCTAACAGGGCATACTGGCCCAGTTAACGCGGCTCAATTCTCTCGTGACGGTGAGTCTTTATATTCTGCTGGGTCCGACGGTCATATTCGATTATGGAATTTAAGCACTGGAGAGTATGTCCGTAGCATCGTGAAAAATGGCTTCGGAATTAATGTCATGCATTTGAGTCAAGAATTGCAAGTGTTAGCCTACGGAGGATCAAACGGGGTTATGAAAAGCGTGAGCTTGGATGGTGCACGTTCGAACATTGATCTATGGCTCGGAGGCCCCCCAGTACTGGCTGTATCTGTTGACTCTGCTTCACAAAAAATCGCTTTTGGTACGGCGAAGGGGCGTGTGGTCATAGCTGATGTGCTGGGCGGCGAAATCCAACATGACTTTAAAGCTGTGAAGGGTCCAATCTGGGCAATGCAGCTAGCAAAGGGGGCCAAAGACCTCTATTTCTCTGGCTTGGATGACTGGATTACACGAATTCCACTTGACGACTTCATTGTTCCGCATCCACTAGCAGTACAAGATCGTCGCTTTAATTCCGATGGCCCAATTGGTAATGGTGCAAAACAATTCGCACGGAAATGCAGTGTTTGTCATAGCCTTACATCTTCGAGTAAACGACGCGCAGGTCCAACACTTTATGGAGTTTTCGGTAGAAAAGTTGGTGCCGTGGAGGGTTATCCGTATTCTGAAGATCTATTGGAGATGGATTTGGTGTGGAGTGAGTCTACCATCGACCTGCTATTCCGTGACGGTCCAGACGTAGTGACGCCAGGATCAAAAATGCCTGTTCAACGCATTAATGTTGAGCAGGATCGTGCAGACCTGATTAATTATCTAAAGCATGCAACCGTATCTAAATAAGGCCGTGGCGAGGCTTTGGATGCTCGTGTGTATTCTGCCTGCTCTACCAGTCATGGCGGATCACGGAACTCAGACTTGGGAAGCATCGCACCGGTCAGTCGTATCGGTAAAGCCCAGTTGGCCTGGGTATACGTCACCTGGTATTGGCGCACCTGATGGCACAGCACCTGAGGGAAGTGGTATCGTCATCACTACAACTGGTTCACTGACGTCAAATTTAATTTTGACGGCTGCTCATGTTGTCCGGGACGCTGTTCACCTGACCATTCGGACTCATTCGCAAAGTCTCTATGACGTACAGATCATCTGGTCAGATACAATATCAGACCTTGCACTCCTACGATTGGACAATCCTCTTCCGGCCTTGCAGCTAGAAGAAAATGCAGTAATGCCAGGTGAGCATGTATGTGCACTGGGAAACCCGTTCGGTCTTGGCATCAGTATGAGTTGTGGAGTCGTATCTGGTCCAATAAGGCAAGGAATAGGATTTAATCCAGTCGAAAAATTTATTCAAACTGATGCGGCAATAAATCCTGGCTCGTCTGGGGGTGCGTTAGTCAATGCCGCTGGTCGAATGGTTGGTATGGTCGCGGCGATCTTTACTAAAGACGCTGATATCGATGCGGGCGTCAATTTTGCGATATCAAACCAATTAATAATTGAACGTTTGAAAATCCTTGAGCAGTATTAACGCTTTGACTGTTTCCAAGTGCAGGTTTAATCCGATTGAATTAAACCATTTTCAATTTACTGTCTCTAGAAACTGAAACCGCGTTCAATTAAAATCTTCCGTGCTTTATTGTTGTTGAGTAGCCAATCAAATAATTCTTCCGCTTTATTGGTTGCGTCCTTAGCTAAGCCCAATCCATAACGCATGACTATATCAACCGATAAGGGTAATTTTGAAAACTTTAATTTCGGATTATCGTCTATAGCATCTATTGCATTCGATTGAATGGTCAAAATCAAATCGACAGCCTGTGTCTCCATAATCCAACCATATTGATTACGGTTCATCGGCGCGTTGGGGTTTTCCCTGCCGCCAGTAATGATTCGAGTTCTACTTTTCAATTCGTTTGCCGGGATTTCAGCTGCCCTACAGACCTCTTCAATGATTTCTGATGCGCCAATCGTTGAATCAAATCCGGTGGTGGATAGGCCCAACGAGAGTGATGGATCTGAAAATAAAATTAGCACATTATTTCTATGTATTGTTTGAGTTTTCCGATGCAGAAGCACAAGCCGATTACTACCCAACGTCTCGTAACGACGGAGCTTCCCAGATAAACCTAATGATTCAGTATGCGCGTTGGATGTACTAATAAATAAAGAGAACTTAGCTCCCATTTCGATTTTTGACTTAAACGAACTAGATCTGCCATATTCACAATGACATTTTTGTTTTGTATCCGCGCAATATTGGCTAAGGAGGTGTGGCATAAGATGGCGCGTACTACCTGCCGCTAAAATCAAAAGATCAGACACTCGGTATACATCCTTCCTTAATTATTCAGTCCGCATTCGGGAAAAACAGTTGGTTACCCTGAACCTCATATGAAGCGATTACTCTTTGCCCTTTATCAGAAAGTAGCCAGTCGATGAACTGTTGTCCCGCTTCCGCTTCCGCTCTCGGGCATCTTTCCTTATTGACAAGAATCACACCGTATTGGTTCATCATTCGTTTGTCCCCTTCGATGTGTATTTTAAAATCCCCTTTGTTAGCAAATTTGATCCACGTTGCGCGATCTGTCATAGCATAAGCTCCCTTGCCGACGGACAGATTCAGCGTCGTTCCCATCCCGGATCCCGTTTCTAAGTACCATAGGCCAGAAGCAATGGTGGGATCTATCCCCGCCTCTTTCCAAAGCCTCAGTTCAGCTTTATGTGTGCCTGAATTATCGCCACGAGAAGTGAATAAAGCTCGCTTAGAAGCAATATTGGCTAGTGCTACGGTTACGTTCTTTAATCCCAAAATTCTAGCCGGATCTGACTCAGGCCCAACAATGATAAAATCGTTGTACATCAAATTATCACGCTTGACTCCATAACCTTGTTTAACAAAAGACTCTTCAGAAGCTTTAGCATGTACGAGCAGGACGTCGCCATCGCATCGTTGAGCATTTTTTATCGCCTGACCTGTACCCACTGCAACTACATTGACTGACAGTCCTATATCTTCTTTCACGATTGGAAGGATGTAGTCATACAAACCTGAGTTTTTTGTTGATGTTGTGGACTGAATGAGAATTGAGTCCGCAAACGTATTGGAGAAAGACAGCAAAAATACGATTACTATGGTTCGAAATATAAATTGAGTTTTCACTGAAAGCTCCTTGTGTGTGACGCCTATAAAAAAATTTCCCCATCGAGATATGCCCTTGCTTCTCTCGATTGGGGCGATGTAAAGAATGATGCGGCATCTGCATGCTCGATGAGTCGGCCTTGGTGTAAAAAAATTATATCTGAGCCAAGACGTTTCGCCTGTCCTAAATCATGTGAAACAAAAATAGATTTTACGCCATTTTCGGCGGCGTTTTTAATCAGTTGTTCGATTATCAGGACCGATGCTGGATCCAGGCTAGCTGTTGGTTCATCTAAAAATAGGATCTCTGGTTTCGTAATCAGTGCTCTCGCTAGAGAGAGACGTTGTTGTTCGCCCCCTGATAAGAGTCGAGCAGGTTGTTTCTCTTTTCCGTGCAGGTGAACTTTCCGGAGTAACTCTAAAATCTCGGTATCTTTTGTCCGTTTAGGAGCAACGAACTCCATATTTTCCAATACTGAGCGTCTTAAAAGACAAGGCTTCTGAAATACCATTGCTTGCCTTGGTGCCGTAGCTTGATCAGGCGCACTAGCTAACGAAAATGATCCTTGGCTAGGTTTTAGCAATCCGTGCAAACATTTTAAAAGTAAACTTTTCCCAGCACCATTTGGCCCAAGAACCATGGTCACCCCAGATGTGTGGGATGTAAGACAAATTTCATGAAGCAGTTCTGAGTCTCCGAGCTTTAGGGATAATTTAATGATCTCTAAAGTTATGATAGCGCGGGTCTGTTTCGCACCCTCAGATTTCTGCTTATCAAACATATGCTTTCTTCTGCGCAAATGCTCTTAGAACTGTGACCAGGGCATTCACGCTTATAGCTAGCGTGAGTAAAATTATTCCAAGGGCGAGAGCTGTCGCTAATTCCCCTTTCGAGGTTTCAAGTGCAATCGCTGTTGTCATAACTCGCGTTAAATGATCAATGTTTCCACCAACAATAAGGACAGCTCCAACTTCCGATATTGCGCGGCCAAATCCTGCTAGAACGGATGTAAAAAGGGAGTATCGTGCATCCCAAAGGTAAGCGAGAACTGCTCTTTTTAAGGTGACGCGAAGGCTTTGAAACAACTCCTGATATTCTATATGCAGATTATCCATCACTTGATACGTAAGTGCGGCAATAATAGGTGTGACTATAACAACTTGTGCGATCACCATTGCTGTTGGTGTGTAAAGTAATCCAAACACTCCCATCGGACCAGACCGCGACAACATCAAATAGACTAGTAATCCAACTACCACTGGGGGCAATCCCATGAGAGAGTTTAATACCGTCACGCAGGCACGTTTGCCAGGGAATTCACTGATAGCTAGAACCGTGCCTATTGGTAAGCCGAGGCCTACTGAAAAAAATAAAGCACTCAGGCTCACCTTGACTGAAAGCCACAGTATCTCGTAAAGGTCAGCGTTTCCTGATCCGATCATACGAAAGGCTTCGAAAGATGCTTCAGCTAGCATAAAGTTGCTTTAAATTCATAATTCATGATTTATACATTATTCAGCAAATTATTGTAAAAGTATGAACTTATTCGACTTGAGAAGCCTTGCAATAGATCCAGTCCGTTTAGTGAACCAATATCTCAGGAACTGCTATTCATCTCGAAGGTTACACTATCGAACAAAGGCTTTCTAATAGCTGGCCGGACTCAAAAAATAGTTAAATTAGTCCTGCTTTTGATAGCGCTAAGTCTCCTTTCGGTCATGGTTAAATACCTCAACAAAATGGAATTAAGTTTTGATTGAATCAGGTGGACACACAGACTGACGCATAGTAAGTTCGATGACCTAAAAATGAAACTTTTGACTGTTAGATGGTGTCCAAAATGTATGGGCGGGGGAGTAACTTTACAGATAGCTCTTGCTTTAACTGCAATCTAATTGCTCAAGTTTCATTATTTGTGAACGAATAATAAAAACAGGGGAAATACTTATGAATATAATGACTCAACTTGCAGTATCTGGAGCGCTGGATACTTCACATTTAGGTGTGAAATTTCCTTTCAAGGCCAAGTATGGAAATTTTATCAATGGCCAGTGGGAGGAGCCAAGGTCGGGAAAGTATTTTGACAACCCGTCTCCCATAACTGGGGAAATTATTTGCCAGATTGCTCGTTCAAACGAGGAAGATGTCAATTTAGCCCTAGATGCTGCGCATGCTGCCAAAGATGCTTGGGGTAAGTCATCTACGACTGAACGCTCTAATATGCTCCTAAAGATAGCTCAGATCATTGAAGATAATCTTCAGCTGTTAGCTGCGGCGGAGACTATTGATAACGGCAAACCGATTCGTGAGTCTATCAACGCCGACATGGCGCTTACTGTTGATCATTTCCGATATTTTGCAGGATGTATTCGAGCGGAAGAGGGTTCAATTGGCGAACTGGACTCGCAAACTTATGCCTACCACTTTCACGAGCCGCTAGGCGTAGTAGCTCAGATCATACCGTGGAATTTCCCGATCTTAATGGCTACTTGGAAGTTGGCTCCGGCACTTGCTGCCGGCAATTGTGTGGTGCTAAAACCAGCCGAACAAACTCCCGGTTCTATATCTGTTCTCATGGATCTTATTGGGGGTGTTCTTCCGGCTGGGGTCTTGAACATTGTGCATGGCTTCGGACTTGAGGCGGGTAAGCCACTGGCATCAAGTTCTCGTGTTGCCAAAGTTGCGTTTACAGGCGAAACGACGACTGGGCGTTTGATAATGCAATATGCTTCTCAAAATCTAATCCCAGTGACCTTGGAACTTGGTGGTAAATCACCAAACGTATTTTTTGAGGATGTAATGAGGGCAGATGACGCTTACTTTGACAAGTGTCTTGAGGGATTCACGATGTTTGCCCTTAATCAAGGTGAGGTCTGTACCTGTCCATCAAGAGCTCTAATTCAAGAGTCGATTTATGATGATTTTATGGCTAGAGCAATCGAGCGTACTCAGGCAGTAAAGCAGGGAAATCCTCTCGAGATGGAAACTATGATTGGTGCGCAAGCGTCAGTCGAGCAGATGGAGAAAATCACTTCTTATCTCAAACTCGGTCGAGAGGAGGGAGCATCAGTTTTAACGGGTGGTAATGTTGGTTCTGTTGAGGGCTGTGAGAACGGTAATTACATTCAGCCAACTATTTTTGAGGGCGATAACAGCATGCGGGTTTTCCAAGAAGAAATTTTTGGTCCAGTGGTGTCAGTAACAACCTTTAAAAACGAAGCCGAAGCACTGGAGATTTCCAATGATACGCTTTATGGGCTTGGGGCCGGAGTCTGGTCACGTGACGCAAATATTTGTTTCCGTATGGGGCGAGGCATTCAGGCGGGTCGTGTGTGGACTAACTGCTATCATAATTATGGTGCGCACGCAGCGTTTGGTGGTTATAAGCAATCCGGTATTGGGCGAGAAACTCATAAAATGATGCTTGATCATTATCGCCAGACTAAAAATTTGCTGGTTTCTTATGACGAGAATAAATTAGGTTTTTTCTAGGCTGTATCCTGGATCTCTAATCTAGCTTAATAGCTGACCCTTTAGGGCCAGCTATTATTTATGGAGTTTAATATGGTAGCTAATGTAATGACTGTGTCGGCGACGAACAGCGCGCTGGAACTTATTGACGAAATTAAAAAGAATCACGGAAACGAATTACTATTTCATCAATCTGGAGGGTGCTGTGATGGATCGGCGCCGATGTGTTTTCCACGCTCGGATTATATGACAGGGCCACAGGATGTATTAGTCGGTGAAATTGGTGGCATACCTTTTTATATGAACGGCGATCAATATAGTCGCTGGAAGCATACCAACCTAATTATTGACGCCATAAATGGAGGGGGAGGTATGTTTAGCCTAGATAATGGAACGGGTAGGAGATTTTTAACTCGTTCTGAGATATGTAGTGTCACTGATTAGCCTGTTAAGCTTGAGGACAACTAATGCGTGCTGTTTCGATAAGCACAGAGGTTTAAGATTATTTGACAAAAACATTCTAGGATTTTAGCAGAAGTTTGCATCGCTTATTGACAGCCTGCCCTAACCTATTCTGAAGGAAGGCAAATCGTTTCAAAGCGGTAACTCCTGGTGGAGTTATTACCCACCAAGTCGAATTAGAAGTAAAAGCGCAATTCTGCAGGTCTATCGTATTGATATTAATATATTTCTTGCCTTAATACTGATATTTCAAATGACAAGCCCATATCCTTGCCATCTGTACCAAAGCAAAATTACAAAAAGTATCTTCTGCCTGATCTGGAAACAATCATTGCTTCCTGACCACCAGTGCCGTTTAAGTTTCAAATTTAGATGTTACTCCAGGTACTTTATTATTTTAAGTTTAGTTGTTAGTTAAGGGTAACAATTGGAGAGTAAATCTGTTATCAAGCCTTTAGTTCGTTAGTAAAACGAAGTTAATAATAAATAAAAAAGGAATTAATTATGAAAAAAATTCTGATTGCAGTTTCCGCCTTGGCTATTGCCCATACCGCTCAGGCTGCAACTCTTAATCTATATTGTTCAGCCCAAGAGGACTGGTGCCAGTTAATGTCGAAGACATTTGAGGAGAAGACTGGCATAAATGTTAAGATGCAGCGGAAGTCCTCAGGTGAAACTTTTGCTCAAATCCGTGCTGAGTCTGCTAATCCAAAAGGCGACGTGTGGTGGGGTGGAACAGGCGACCCGCATTTACAAGCCGCTGAAGAAAACTTAACTGCAGCCTACGTATCTCCAATGCGGAGTGAGTTACAAGACTGGTCTATTAGTCAGGCAACAAGCTCTGGAGATAAGACAATTGGTATTTATTCAGGTGCGCTCGGATACGGTTACAACACCGATCTCTTAAAGAAAAACAATCTCCCGGCGCCAAGTTGTTGGAAAGATCTTTTAAAGCCAGAGTTTAAGGGACACGTGCAAATAGCAAATCCCAACTCATCAGGCACCGCTTACACAACTTTAGCGACAATGATGCAGTTGTTTGGTGAAAGCGGAGGTTTTGACTATATGAAAGGGCTGCACAAGAATGTTAACCAGTATACGAAGTCAGGTTCTGCACCAATTAAGGCGTCAGCCCGAGGAGAAACCACCGTTGGCATCGTATTCATGCATGACGCAGTCAAGCAAGCGGTATCAGGTTTTCCTATTAAGGTGGTAGCTCCTTGTGAGGGGACTGGTTATGAGATCGGATCAATGTCTATTATTGATGGCGCGCGTAACATGGGGTCAGCAAAGGAGTTCTATGATTGGGCTCTATCAGCTGATGCGCAGTCTCTAGCGTTACAGGTAAAAGCTTTCCAGGTGCCATCAAATAAAGGAGCGAAGACGTCTCCATCTGCCCCTGATCTTTCTACAATCAAATTGATCGATTATGATTTTAAGAAGTACGGATCAAGCGCCGAAAGAAAGAGACTGCTCAAGAAATGGGATGATGACGTTTCAAGATTGCCTCAATAATTAAATCGAAACGTGGAAAAAGATAAGCGTCATATTTCTGTAGCCAAATCTAACCTTCAACTGTGGTTGATTGTTGGGATCGTTGGTTATAGTTTTTTACCATGGTATGGGCTGGAGAATTTTTGGTCTTTAAATTGGTTGTTATCTTTTCCACTATTCTACGAGGACAACCCTTCGGGGTTGTTTCTGGTTCTAAGTGGACAGTCCTTATGGCTTGTTCCTCCATTGATTGTTTTTCTTGCGGTGGTCGCCGCAAATCGCATTCCTCGGTCGGATAGGCGTCATTCGCGACTATTAATGGCCAGTGGATTAGCATCCTGCATCCTAGTAATCCTGCAGGGTCTCTGTATAGGAATCAGAGGCTGGACAGCAGACTGGCTCGGCACTCTATTTGGACCGCTTGACTCTCGGCAATACGGCATGGGATATGGTGGTTTATTATTCACACTCGCTTCGCTAATGATCTTTTGTCAGGGGCTCGCCTCGCGGCCAAAGAAGGGTGCTGATTTGTTTGTAACTGGTGCAATTGGTTTGGTGACAGCGGTAGTTACGGTATTTGTCTTTTTCCCTATTTTTATAATGCTGATGTCTGCATTTAGAACTGATGACGGTGGCGGATCACTATTGGCCTTTTTTCAAAGAGTGTTTGAATCACAGCTATGGCGGATTGATTGTTTGGTTAGCTCTGGAGCTTGTGGTGTCGCCATCAATTCTTTTTTACTGGCCGTAGCAGTAGGTGTTATCACAACCGCTCTGGGCCTATGTTTTGCTCTGGTGATTACAAGAACAGGTTTCAAATATAAAAAACTTCTCAGGGCCTTATCAGTTGTTCCGATTATTACTCCCCCTTTCGTTATTGGCTTAGCCATCATATTAATGTTTGGCTTAAGTGGCTCAGTGACAACGACGGTCGCGGAATGGCTGA
Source organism: uncultured Pseudomonadales bacterium (assembly GCA_964520465.1). Lineage (GTDB taxonomy): Bacteria > Pseudomonadota > Gammaproteobacteria > Pseudomonadales > Litorivicinaceae > HIMB30. The sequence continues at coordinate 20,352 of CAZFNA010000014.1, forward strand.
ATCTGAATCCAACCCGTTGGATTTATGGGTTTCTGGGGGTTCTGATAGCTCAAACTCTTGCATTTACTCCGATAGCTTTTTTAGTCTTAATAGGAGTTGTTGAGAGTGTCTCGCCGAGCTTAGAAGAGGCGGCTCAAACCCTCAGGGCTGATCGTTGGACTAGCTTTAGAACTGTCACTTTACCATTAATAAAACCGGGCTTAGCTAACGCTTTTCTGCTGGGGTTTATTGAGAGTATGGCCGACTTTGGTAACCCGCTTGTCTTGGGAGGGAATTTGGATGTTTTATCAACAGAAATTTTCTTTACGATTGTTGGTGCCCAGTATGATCAAAGTGGGGCCGCAGTATTGGCCACTATTCTGCTAGCTTTTACATTGTTAGCTTTTTATTTTCAAAGATTTTGGTTGGGGAAAAAGAATTATGTGACAGTGACTGGGAAAGGCGACTCAGGAGTCCCTTCCGAGCTCCCGAAGCGAGTTGCGATCCCGGCGATTGCTATCGTAGGGATCTGGACTCTATTCACCTTCATTGTTTACGGGATGATTTTTTATGGGTCTTTGGTCGAGCTCTGGGGAGTTAATAACACACTAACGTTCAAGCATTATGTGACGGCGTTTGGAGTGAACTGGGGAGATGGGGGTTTCGTTTGGTCAGGTGCGGCGTGGGATAGTTTTTGGACGACCATCATGATTTCAGTCACGGCGGCCCCTTTTACAGCCGCTCTTGGCTTGCTTACCGCTTATCTTCTTACCCGGCAGAACTTTCGTGGTAAGAATGCATTTGAATTTGGCACCATGCTATCTTTTGCAATTCCGGGCACGGTTATTGGAGTCAGTTATATTCTGGCATTCAATGTTCCGCCAGTTGAACTGACTGGAACTGGTCTAATCCTCGTTATTAGCTTTATCTTTAGAAATATGCCCGTGGGTGTGAGGGCGGGAATTGCCTCAATGTCTCAAATAGATAAATCACTCGACGAGAGTTCCTCGACCCTTGGGGCTTCTACCTGGACGACGTTAAGAAAAGTTGTTATGCCTTTGTTGAAATCAGCCACATTGGCTGCGCTAATTTATTCATTCGTGAGGGCAATGACGGCAATCTCAGCAGTTATATTTCTGGTATCTGCCGAGTACGATATGGCGACTAGTTATATTATAGGACGAGTTGAGAATAACGATTATGGATTGGCTATCGCCTATTCCACAACGCTAATCTTCGTTATGTTGTCAGCGATTTTACTTTTACAGTTCCTAGTAGGGACAACAAAATTGGGTCGCCGTGAAGTGCAGATGGGATCAATATGAAGAGTCAAATAAAAAGTAATGCTGCAGACGTACGATTTGAGGGGATTTCAAAAATTTATGGTAAGGATGCTCTGGCGGTAAGCGATATTAATCTGGATATAAAGCGAGGATCCCTTGTGACTTTGCTTGGTCCATCTGGTTGCGGTAAAACCACGACTTTGAGGATGATCGCGGGTCTAGAGTTACCTTCCTCAGGAAAAATCTTTATCGGTGGGGAAGAAGTTACCGATTTACCAGCCACTGAGCGGGACGTGGCCATGGTTTTTCAGTCTTATGCGTTGTTTCCACACATGACTGTTTGGGAGAATATCTCTTATGGACTGGCTAATTCTAAGCTAAAAAAACATGAGGTCAGAGAAAAGACTGCTGCTGGTATTGAGCTTGTCGGCTTAACAGGTTTTGAAGAGAGACTGCCTTCAGAATTATCAGGGGGGCAGCAGCAACGTGTCGCAGTTGCTAGGGCCATCGTTTTAGAGCCACAAGTGCTGTTATTTGACGAGCCCCTATCGAATCTGGATGCAAAGCTTAGGCGCCAGGTGAGGGAGGAGATCCGTGATCTTCAGATCCAGTTAGGGCTGACCGTGGTCTATGTCACTCACGATCAGGAAGAAGCATTAGCAGTTTCTGATGAAATCGTTGTGATGGATAAGGCTTCGATTGCACAAATTGGTTCGCCGTTAGAGCTTTACAATCAACCAAATTCTGTTTTTGTCGCTGATTTCATTGGAGAGGCCAATATTCTCGAATGTGATGTTATCGGCGTTGATAACAAACATTCGGTGGTCAAGATTGATGAATATGAATTCAAGGTATCTAACACCTTATCGGCGGGTTCTGTGGCTAAGCTTGCTGTTCGTCCCGATAAAATAATGTTAGCTGGCACGGTCGGTATTGAGAACTCCCTGCAGGGAACTGTAAGTAAGGCTACTTATGTGGGGAATCACTACGAGTACACCATCAGTGGTCCATTCGGAGAGATCTTCGTCATCGAGGATACCTCGAGACATAAAAAGGAAAAGGGCACTGATGTCTCTTTAACCTTTATGGAGACGGGGCCTTACCTAGTGCCGACCTGATTAGATCGTCTTCACCAAAATGGGAGTCTGCCATCTCTTGTAAGTGTTCGTAGACTCCTGGCCATCCAGCAATTACTCGGCCGCCCAGTTGAATCATTTCACGGGCACTCTGGGATTCAATTATCCCGCCTGCTTCACGAATGATTAATTGCCCGGCTAAGCAGTCCCAAGCATTCATATGATGTTCAATGTAACCGCCGTACCGCTGGTCGGCCACATGGGCTAATGACAGCGCCCCAGACCCGTTTCGGCTGAATACTCCACCGAGATTAAAAATATCTTTTATCACTGCAAGTACTGGTTTTGTTGTGGTTCTACCAGAATATCCAACACTCAAAGTGGTTTTAGAAATATCGAATGACTTGGATTTCTTTAGTAATGTGCCATTGAGAAAGGCGCCAGAATTGAGCATTGCCGAAAATAATTCGTCTTGATTTGGGTCATAGATTATCCCAGCGGCTACCTCATCCTCTAGGACAATTGCTATGACTATGCACCATGCAGGAATTCCAGAAATAAAATTTGCGGTCCCATCTATTGGGTCTAATACCCACTGATACCTCGAGGCTTCGTTTTTTATACCGAACTCTTCCCCAACAATCCCATCTCCTGAAAACTCAGACTCTATCTTATCCCTGAGAAAAATCTCTGTCACTTTGTCTACCTCAGATACGAAATCCTGGGCACCTTTTTCCGTTACGGATAGATATTTCCAATCGCTAAATTTCTGCTTTGCTTCGACTGCAGCTTCTTTAACAATAGAACAAGCAAAGTCAAAGCGATTTGATGTTGAGTTCATTTAGTTGGCTCCACTAGTGTTAAAAACTGAACCTCCTGCTACTTGGATGTTGACAGAATTACAGCGTGTAATATTTTATTATTGTCTGCATGTTTTCTTGATGATCTCACCATGAACTTTTCAGGTCTATGACCCATGTAGTTTCTGGGCTTTTTTGGAATTTCGGTATCTTCGCTTTGCCAAGCGCTCCTGAAAATCAGTCATGACGCTTTTAGGGTCTCGACGGGCTTTCCATTCATCGAGTAACCAGCTGCTGTCAAGCTCACCGAGCCAGTCCTCGCTTGGTGGATCTAAATCAAGATTGCTTGGGAAAGGATATGCATCGACGAGAGTTTTGATCGTTCTCTCAACTAATCCCTCATCATTTAAATTGATAAGCATTGGATAGACTTGTTTCACTAATTCACAAAAATCTAAATGCTCCATTGGCTTAGCTAACGCGCTAGAAACTTGCAGCAAATTTACCAGGCGTGGTGAATCAGTTGAGTTGCCGCCAGCCGCATGAAAAATAGCAGGATTGAACAGGACTAAATCACCCTTTTTGAATTCTACTTGGATGGCCTCTCGTGCAAACCTATTTTGTTCCTCATCATCCCTGTATGTAAGGTAGCCTAATTTATCTTTCTGGGAGCCCAGTAAGAGCTTAGTTGGGCCCATCTCAATAGGCACGTCGCAATGCACGACCGCACCTTGCAGGGTAAGCCAGGGTGAAACACTATATATGGCCTTGGGCATCTGTCGGATTATGTCAGGTGGAAAATAACCGAGATGGTAGTCGCGATGGCCGATCTGCGGGGGGCCATTTGGCATGACTACGTTGACTTGTGCAGTTATCTGGTAGAGGGGACCGAGCCAGGCTTGGCAGCCAAGATGTAAGTATTGGTTACCATAATACTCTGCAAAGAGCTCAGGAGCATCCTCAGCGAGCTTATTTAAAGCGTTCCAGAGTCGTTTATTTGTCCCTTCTGAAAAGTGGTCTTTTGTTTTCTCACCTTCCTCGGCGATTCTGCTATAAAAAACAGATTCGACGGCATCAAGGAGTTTATTATTGGAATAGGCGCCACGGATAATGATGGCTCCTGGGCCCTCAGACAGGTGATGAGTAATATCTTCGATCGATAAATTCTCCGACGCATGGAAGACTAATTCATCATCCATTCGTGCTCCGGATCGTTTTTGAATTGCCAGACACGTTTGGGTCCCGCCATAACATTTAGGTAGTAGAGGTCATAGCCATGTGCTGCACCCACTGGGTGATAACCTTCTGGTACCAATACACAATCACCATTTTCTACGGCCATAGTTTCGTCAAGGGACCGGTCATCTGTGTAAACGCGCTGGAAGGCAAAACCTTGTGGAGGGTTTATACGATGATAATAAGTTTCTTCTAGCGCTGATTCCAGTGGAAGGTTATCGACGCAATGCTTGTGGGGTGGGTAGCTAGACCAATTTCCTGAAGGAGTAAAGACCTCAACCACAAGAAGTGAATGCGCTGGCTCTGTTTCCGGTAAAATATCGTGGATGAACCTCGTGTTTGTCCCAGTGCCTCGTTTGCTTTGTGATTGTGAACTACGTTCGATTCTGCGTGCGGGTAGGGACGAGCCTCCAGGCGCTGAGCACAAAGCTAACTCAAGTGCATCAAGGGCTTGGAGTTCTAGGTCTGCGTTTTCCGGAACATAGAGGTGTTCGGTGAGCACCTGAGAAAATAGATCTTGTCGCCCACCCACTTGCTCAAACTTTTCTCCGTCAACTACCGCATCGAATGTCCCAACAACTGGCACTAAGCAATATTCTCTTGACTCTGTTTTTAAGGAGAAACGATCTCCCTTTTCTAGTTTGCGGACGCAAAATCCAACATGGGACCAGCCGGCAGATTCCGGAGTTATTTCAAGAGTGATGCCCCTTTTATTGTTTGATTTAACCAATAAATTAGGCACTAGACGGTACCTCCCAGAGATTCCTCTAGTTCAACTAGATCTTGGCCTCCAGCCATCATATCTTGCAACTGTTCAGGAGTGATTTCCCCTTTTACAGCTGTACCAAGTGTTTTGCCCCTATTCAGAACAGTGAATCTATCTCCAACAGCTAGTGCATGTCTTACATTATGAGTTATAAACACTACTGCGATACCAGACTTTCGAACACGGTCAACGGTGGCTAGAACGTTAGCAGTTTGGCGAACTCCTAAAGCAGAAGTTGGTTCGTCAAGTATTAAGACCTTTGCTCCGAAGTAAACGGCTCGAGCAATTGCTACTGTCTGACGTTCCCCCCCAGACAATGTTCCGACAGCTTGGTTAGGGCCTCTGAGATTAATACCCATTTTGCCCATTTCATCCATTGTTACGGTATTAGCGAACTCGTGATCAAAAAGATGTAGGCCGAATAATGATTTGGTAGGCTCATTTCCCATGAAAAAATTTCGGCTGACGCTCATTAGGGGTATTAAAGCGAGATCCTGGTATACCGTCGCAACCCCTTGATCAATCGCGTCACGTGGATCTTTAAAATTCAGTCGTTTTCCCTCCATGTATAACTCCCCTTTTGAAGGTGTATAAACTCCAGACATAGTTTTTATTAGAGTTGACTTTCCTGCACCATTATCACCAAGTAGACAGTGACATTCTCCAGCGTTAACGTTGAAACTGACACCGCCTAACGCGATCACAGTCCCAAAATGAATTTGAACATCTCGTATTTCGAAGAGAGGAGAGCTCATGATCGTTCCCCCGTGATGATCCGGCGGATATAGGTATTTAAAATCACCGCGGCGAGCAACAGCAACCCCAAAAAGACTCTAAACAGTGAGCTCTCGACACCCGCAAAGAATAAACCTTGTTGGACTACGCCAAAAATAAGCGCACCCAGTGCGGCGCCTATTACGCTTCCGTAGCCTCCAGTGAGCAGTGCACCACCGATTACAACAGCAATAATCGCCTCAAATTCTTTTAACAGTCCGCGATCCGCGCCAGCCGATCCAAATTCCATGACCTGGCACGTTGCGAACACACATGCACAAAATGCGGAAAACATGAACATAAGAATTTTTACACGGTTGACGGGAACGCCGACGTATCTTGCGGCTTGAGCGTCTCCACCTGACGCAAAAATCCAATTACCAAATCTTGTTCTCGTTAATACAAAATGCCCGACCATCACTAACAGTATGGCCCATATGATCAAAGCAGGAATCCCATCAACAATTGGTTGACCTGCGCGGCTGCCGCGTTCGAAGACATTGATAAGGCCTTGGTCTGCGAGCCATTGAAAGATTGGCTGCCCTATTTTACCGCCGAATAATTGGCCTAGCCAATCGCCCTCTGCTGCGTCTGAAACCCCTCCTATTATAGTTTTTCTTTCTATTAGTTGAGGAAAAAATATTGTGAAACCACGGAGGATAAATAAGAACGCGAGCGTCACTATAAAACTAGGCAAACCTGTTTTTACAACAATGTAACCATTAAGAGCTCCTAGCGTGATACAGAGCAGGAATGAGATTATGATTGCGGCCCATACAGGCCAACCTAACGTTGTAGAAAAAATAGCGATCATCATGCCCGCAAATCCAATCATGGAGCCCACGGATAAATCAAATTCTCCAGCTATCATCAGCAGACATGCGCCGACTGCAATGATCATGAATTGAGCACTGACGGTTGACCAGTTCATGATCCCTCGTGGACTGAACATCCCGCTGTCAAAAGCCAGAAACCCAAAAAAGCAAAAAACTACGATTGTACCGGCAATGCTTCCAAGCTCAGGTCTTACAAGGGCTTGGCGAAATGAGGAGATTTTTTTTACGCGTTCATCTTGTGATGCTGTATTCACGCAGAAACGTCCTCATCGCTGAGGGGTGAAGCTACTTCATAAAACTGAAGTAGCCATCCCAAGGCATGAAATTTCGTGTTGAGAGCCTGCTAGCGGTACTCGCCGGCAAATTTCTCAACCAGAGTCAGGCCCGACTTGGTTACAAAACCTGGACCTGAGTTAATGTTATTCCCTGGAAGAACGCCATAGCGATGGTAGTTGGTCATCACAACTACAGGCAAATACGCTTGGAGGAAGGGTTGTTGGTCAATGCCCCATTTAATAACGCCTGCCTTGATTCCTTTCACTATCTCGGTACCTAAATCAAATGTACCAAAATAGATGTCACCAGCCATTCCATTCGCGTCTAAAGCGAGGAGTGTTGGATCTGCTGAGGTTGGTCCTAGTGTAAGCACAGCATCAGTTTTTGGATTGGCATCCAAATAAGCTGATACTTTGTTTTTAATCTCTCCTGGATCTTGTCCGGAATCAATCATCTGATTACCAAGGGCTATTCCTAAGCCGTCAGCAAAACCTGTACAACGTTCAGTTGATGATGGACTGCTGATGTAATGGTTTACACAAAGAAAACTTTTAACCCCATCACCTTTTGCGCGAAGTCCTGCAGCATAACCAGCATCGTACTCAGGCTGCCCAACATACATTAAGGCACCTACCTCTCTGGCCTGATCAGGAGTACCTGAGTTCATAATAATAACATCAACACCTGACGCGACAGCCGCCTTAATGGGCCCAGACAAAACGTCATAATCAGCTAGTGTGGTGATGATGCCGTTTGGATTTGAGGCTGTGGCTTGTTCGATGATTCGGGCCATATCTGCCAAGTCACCTGTAGGTGGGTTGCGGTATTCAACCTTTACACCCATCTGATCCCCGGCCAGCGCGATACCATTTTTAATGGTATTCCACCAACTATCTGAATCAGGTGCATGTGAGACGAGCACATAACGTTCGCCTGCTGCGCTTGCGTTTAATCCGGTAAGCGAAACGACCGCAAGTGTCGTTGCCGTGAGAATATTTTTTAAAAATTTCTTCATGGGTAACCCTCCATTTTTTTATTAGTTAACAAAACACTCGAAAATCATTGTTTGTCGAGAGACCATACTAATCATTAGCCACTAATGCAACCGGTTGCAAATGCTGTTTTTTATTTATTGAGTTACATTATCTTTGAGGTTTTGCTATGAATGAAAAAACTAAAAACAAACGCCCAACGCTCGCTGAAGTGGCGTACCGTGCCGGCGTCTCAAGAAGCGCTGTTTCACGTTCTTTTACTGCCGGAGCTTCGGTCTCAGATCTAACACGTAATAAGGTAGAAAAGGCGGCAATAGAACTGGGTTACAGGCCCAATCTCTTAGCCCGATCACTTACTACGCGGCGAACTGGACTCGTGGGACTGATAGCTAATAACTTCCATAATCCAGTTTTCTTAGAAGTGTTTGATCTTTTTACTAGAGCCCTGCAAAACAAAGGTCTACGACCATTAATCGTCAATCTAACGGACGAAACTGAACCTGCTAGAAGCGTAGGATTGTTGTTGGAGTATCAAGTTGATGCCGTTGTAATAGCTTCGTCGACATTGCCTGTGGGGTTTGCTGACGCATTTGCTGAAGCTGATATCCCTGTTGTTCATGCATTTGGACGGCTGGGCAAGCGTAGAGATGTCAGTGTGGTTGATAGATAATGTTGAAGCTGGTCGGATGGCCGCTGAGCGCCTTTTGAAATGTGATTATAAGAGCATAAGCTTTCTTGGGGGCCCAGAAAAAGCAACTTCTACGCGGGATCGACTTGCGGGTTTTTTGGATGTATTGAGTGAGTATCCGAAGATAAAGACTCGTGTGCACTTTGCGGGCGATTATAGCTTTGAGGCGGGCTTTAACGAAATGGCTTCTATCATTCTTAGAGACTTGGCAGACGGCTATTTTTGTGGTGATGATGTGATCTCAATAGGCGCAATGACAGCCCTTAAATTGGCGGGTAAAAATATTCCATGTGAAGTTGGACTGATCGGATTTAATGACATGGAGATGGCTGGGTGGGAAAGCATTAAGTTAACCACAATACACCAGCCTCTAGAGAAAATTGTTTCAGAGTCGGTTGCCTGTCTACTCCACATTTTAATAGAAGGGCCTCGCGACGAGGCATCTATAAAATTATTCAGATGCGAAATAGTTGAGCGAAACACTCTGCCCAGGCTAATTTAGATCAACCCATGCACCGTTCAACTTTCCAGATTTTGCGACCGCGTAGATTGCCTTGATCGATTCAGCGCCATCACGTGCTAGCGGTAATAAGCTAGTATCAGCTGCTGCGTAGCCAAGCTTATCGGTCGAAATGGCCTCAGAAAGTTCTTTATAAATATTAGCGAATGCGAGGGGCATGCCTTCGGCGTGACCAATGGTTACTCGGCTTGATCGATCCGCCTCTGGAGACAGATCTTCCTCTCCTCTTTCAATAATAGTTGATCGCCCATTCAGTGGCATGTAATACAATTGATTAGGCTGTTCTTGAGTCCACCTCAGCCCACCCGTTTCTCCAAATACCTGGATACCTAATCCGTGTTGTCGTCCAAGCGCACAGGCGCTGGTCCATAGTCTCCCTACGGTACCCCCAGACATGCGAAAATTCACCATCGCGTCATCCTCAAGTTGTCGGCTTTCAATCAGACTAACTAGATCAGCCGATAGTTTTTCAACTCGTTGCCCAGTTATGAAAGTTGCCAGATGGAGCGCGTGGAT
>CAZFNA010000015.1:0-26119 GCA_964520465.1 uncultured Pseudomonadales bacterium
CAGAAGGACAAATCATCGCTGCAGACTTTGATGGCTCGGGTAAGGTGACGGCCGCCGACGCATTGGCGCTTCTCCAGGCGAGCCTGCTGCAAGAATCTGATGCTAGGATGGATTGGCACTTCTACGATGATCTTACAACGGGTGTTCTTGTCGATCACGTCGCACGTAATCTTAAGCCGCTTAAAGCAAATCATAGGATCACGACAGATAATCTAGCGTTAGGGCAAGGCGATCGGGTTATTTTAATTGGTGATGTGACAGACCCCGACCTACAGGCATCGTAAAATTACTATCGGCTAGTGTCGTTGCTTGGATATTCTAGTCACCATTGTTTGCATTTTATTAGCCACAAACACTTTAATTTCCTTTATTTTCTCATCTAGAATCGTCACACTCACTCAACCTTCTAAGTATTTATCGGCAAGGAGGCGGCAGACTTTAGCCATTTTTCGGAAAAAGATTGCCGGAAATGGCAATGGATTATGGACAAGCTTCTTTTTATCGGCTTCATGCCTGTTTCGATTTTCTCCTCAGCCACATAATTTCTCGATAGTGTGGGTTCCTAAGAACCTTTCCTCGTTTGCCGTCTAGGTCTTCAAATTGCATATTTTTTCAGCTTCTGTAATTTTTTCCCAAAAGTTGACCCCTTTTGATTTCAAATCCGAGCTATATTGAGAGAACAATATTTTTTCGCGACAGGAAGGTATTGCGTGAATTATCGAAAGTGGATTTGTGTCAAGTTGCTCGGCTAGTTTCTCAACGCAGTCTGACTGACTTGGGAAGATTAGCCCGTTCGGTGTGGTTGGAGTTTAAACTCAGAATCACTATATTCGCCTGGGTAGATCACCTGAATCCATTGTTTTTCCTCCGAATCAGCATGCGCTTGACTGGATAGCAAGATGCTTGAGCCTACAACTATTTCTATTCATCTCATCGACCATTCCCTGGTGTTGTTTTTGTTAACAGCTATGATTCACTACTTTGGTATTCTTCTTTTTTAGCTCTAGCCAAACTGATGTTGGCTTCATCACGAAAACTCTCGGGCATGATGAATAAGCGTAGTTTTTCGATATCTACGTTACGTTTTGGACATAGTACGTAACAATCAGCCTGCTCTGGGACCCTTATTGCCTTCAATAAATTAGGTAATTCGGCTAATCCTTCGAATGTCGAGATCCACTGATTTCTATTTACTAAAGTCCACCCATAATCACTTGAGTAAGGCCTGATCAGCTTACGCGTTGCCTCCAGTCGCTCGTCATAAGTGCACCAGAATGCTGGTTGTGATGTGACGATATCATCGGGTTTGTGGTTGGCGTCCGTCCAAGGATGCAGGAGATATCCATAGATCAAACCTAACCTGATTGTTGGGGTGGGGAGGCCTGCTTTATGGAGGGACATGAGTCCATTTCTCGAACCACTTAGCGGCAGTTGGTGGGAGCAAATATGGTTCACCTTCCGATCAAGTCGATCCTGGCAGCTTGGACCGATCCAGCCAGTGTGACTTTGGCGATCGTTTGGGTCACCAATGCCCGCATAAAATTTGATTGCTACCTCTAGATGGAGAATATCCGACGATGTTGCAATCAAATAATCGAGCTCACCGACAGTTTGTTTTCCCTCTTGAATAACTAATCCGTGTTTTAAGAGTTTCACCGTATCCGTCTGCTCAAGTAAAGCTGTCATTAAACTTTCAAAACGACGCCCGAGACGTTTCGGTGCTCCATGCCAAGCCCATTCTTTCGCAAGATAATCTGCAATTTGTGATACCGAGCCGTTGCAAATTTTGCTCAGTGGAACACAATCGATGCTTGGATCTGATGACCATAAGGGGACCGCATGCAACAGCCAACGCAATTCGCGCTCGATAACGTCTCTGTGGTTTATCTCAGAGCCGAATGGATATGCAGTATTCATAGGGCTCCAGAGGTGTGCCGATGAGGAAATTTAACCGTGTTGCACTCATTGGGCGCTCCACGAATCAACTTGCGTCAGAGACGATAGCACGACTGATCGATTATTTGCGTGAGCAGGAAATGGAAGTTTGGGTGGAGGATGAAATCGCCGACCAAGCCAAGTTTTCCGATGTTCCACATTGCGCGCTGGAACATATTGGAAACAAAGTTGATTTGGCAGTCGTCGTAGGTGGTGACGGCAGCTTGCTTGGAGCAAGTCACGCCCTAGCACGATTTGGGACGCCGGTTCTTGGCATTAATCGAGGTACTTTGGGATTTCTCACAGACATTAGACCTGCAGAAGCCATCGAAAAAGTTGGGCAGGCACTTCGTGGCGAATTTACTGAGGAAGTGAGAGCCTTAAATGCAGTGGAAGTAGTTCGTGATGGACAAATAATTGCACGAGCCACAGCATTAAATGATGTGGTTTTACATAAAGGACAAAGCGCAAGAATGCTCGGATTTGATTTATGTATCGACAATCAGTTTGTGTACTCGAGTCGATCAGATGGTCTGATTATTTCAACACCTACAGGTTCAACAGCTTACGCATTATCGGCTGGTGGGCCTATAATGCACCCCCAGCTTGACGCTCTAGTACTTGTCCCTATGTTTCCGCATACTCTTAACGCAAGACCGATTGTGGTTCCAGCCTCATGTACTATTGCAGTAACAGTTACGGAAAAACATCAGGCTCTCCCTCAGGTGAGCTGTGATGGACAGACACATATTGCACTATTGCTTGGTGACCAGATTCTGATCAAGCGTGCTGACGAGCATTTGAAATTATTGCATCCGCCAGGATACTCATATTACGAAGTATGCAGATCAAAATTACAGTGGGGTGGCCGAATTGAACCTCAGCAGGAGAATGAATGAATATAGTTGATGATCTTGTAGCATCACTAACTCCAAATATGGTGAGTGATTTGAAGCGTGCGATTGAAGTGGGGAAATTCCCAGATGGTCGTTTAGTTACGGCACAGCAAAAAGAACTAATGCTTGGAGCAATTATTCATTACGACGCATTGAACGTTCCCGAAGTTGATCGGACCGGATTCATTCCCCAAAAGAAGCCGCGTTCTGAGATTTCTGAGTCAGTGTACGATCAGATACCCTCAAGGAGGTTGGATAATGACTGATTCGCGAGCGATGACAGCACTTCCTACAATGACACGGCTGTCTAGTTATGAGCCATTTCCATACAGTATCGACTCCGTAGAGTTGACTTTCGAATTAAATCCAACCAAAACACTCGTAACTCAGGTTGCCAGATATATACGGATCGAAAAGGACGCTAGATCCATCGAGTTAAATGGGAAGAACTTGAAGCGTATTTCGATTTGTATTGATGGGATCGAAGTAGATGAGGAAAGAGTGTTAGAAATTGATGAAATGTTACTGATTCGTCAAGTGCCGTCAAAATTTACTCTAAAAATCGTGACAGAAATTAATCCGGAGGCCAACACAGCCCTTGAGGGTTTGTACTTATCTAACGGAATGTTTTGCACTCAATGCGAAGCAGAGGGATTTCGAAGGATTACCTATTACCCAGACCGCCCAGATGTAATGAGCGTCTTTACCACACGGATCATCGGAGATAAGGATTATCCAACCTTACTATCAAACGGTAACCCACTCTCAGAAACAGTTCGTGAGGATAATCGTATTGAATCGGTCTGGCATGATCCTTTCCCCAAGCCTTGCTACCTCTTTGCGCTAGTCGGCGGCGATTTGGCGGTGCAGCATGACTCATTCGAGACGATGTCTGGTCGCCAAATTGATCTGCGTATGTATGTCGAGCCCAATGATTTAGATCGCGTTAATTATGCACTTGAGAGTCTAAAGCGAGCGATGCGCTGGGACGAACAGACTTACGGCCGCGAATATGATCTCGATATTTTTATGATAGTGGCGGTTAGTCATTTCAACATGGGAGCAATGGAGAATAAGGGTCTCAATATATTTAATTCTAGTTGTGTTTTGGCTAACGCAGCAGCGGCCACTGATCAAGCATTTCAGCGTATTGAAGCAATCGTGGCGCATGAATATTTCCACAATTGGTCAGGCAACAGAGTGACCTGTAGGGATTGGTTTCAATTAAGTCTCAAAGAAGGGTTTACTGTGTTCCGTGACAGTGAGTTCAGTGCTGATATTAACTCACGTTCGGTGAAGCGGATCCAGGATGTGAATTTTTTACGGAGTGCGCAGTTTACGGAAGACGCTGGTCCAACAGCGCACCCAGTACAACCATCTGAATATCAGGAAATTTCTAATTTTTATACATTAACCATTTACGAGAAAGGAGCAGAAATTGTGCGGATGATTCGCACACTGCTTGGCCCCGAGCTTTTCCGGAAAGGAAGTGATCTGTACTTCGAACGCCATGACGGCTGTGCAGTAACAATTGGTGATTTCGTACAAGCAATGTCTGATGTATCAGGGCGAGATTTCGAGCAGTTCATGCGATGGTACAAGCAGTCAGGGACGCCAATAGTACATGTGCAGTCTGATTGTAATGCCAAGCCCGGGCTAATTAAATTGAGTTTTCAGCAATCGCCGCCTAGTAATGGCAATGTGTTGTCTCATAAGCCTTACTTGATCCCAATTAGTTATCAGGTAATTGATCAAGTCAGTGGGAAGATCTTAGTTCCAGAGTCTCTCTTTGAGCTAACTGACAACCAGGCATCGATTGAGCTCAAGACCTCTGGGTCATCGCCAGTAGTTTCAGTGTTTCGAGGATTATCTGCGCCAGTTAAAGTGGAAATGGATAGGTCAACTAATGAACTGGTGAGCCTTGCGCGTTTCGACAATGACGGTGTCACGCGCTGGGATGCGATTCAAGCGCTTTATATTGAGGCAATCAGGGATCTGCTCTTGGTCCCCACGTCTAAAATTGATGGAGCTCTAATAGACTTAATTGCAGATTTAGCGCGTGAGCCATCGAAGATTGCCGACCCAGCCTGCTTGGCAGAGATGTTGACGCTGCCCCAGGATAATATTTTATGGGACATTTTGCAGCCAGCTGATCCTCAAAGAATTTTGGAGGCTAGAAAGGCGTTGCGCATCCAGATTGCAACTTGTTTGGAAGAAATTTGGATGCCTCTGTATTTAGCAATGCAGTGCAGTGGTCCCTATCAGCCAGACGCACGAGCAATTGGCTGTAGGTCACTTGGTTTTGTGGCATTGTCCTATTTAGTAAAAGCGAACGAAGTTGATTCACTTCTGAGCGAGCTGTTTTACGATGCGAATAATTTAACAGAACGATTTGCTGCCTACCGCATTGCGCTGAGCGACGGGAGTGAACACCTGGGGAAAGCTCTTTCAGACAAATTCTTGGAAGAGGCTAATACCGATGAAGTGCTTGATTTATGGCTTTCGACTGAGGCCATGAACGAAAAAACCGCCACTCTCACGCGGGTTCGTGAACTGACAACTCACAAACGTTTTTCTTGGACCAATCCGAATCGTGTTCGGTCAGTTCTTGGGGCTTTTTCAAACAGAAACGTCAAAGCTTTTCATACAGTGGAAGGCTATCAATTCCTCGCTGAGGCGGTACTGAAGTTGGATGTGATGAATCCTCAAATTGCTTCCCGTCTAGTCATGCCACTATGCCAGTGGTCTCGTTTTGAAGCCACGTATCAGGAGGCCATGTGTCGTGAGCTTCGTCTGATTTCGACGAAGAATCTTTCCAAAGACCTTTATGAAATAATCAATAAATCAGTAGGTTAAAAATGAAATACAAAGAAGTTATATGTGGTCGCTACTCTGCTTGGGCCGTAGCTTCTTTGCTGTGTGTCTTATCGTTAGGTGGACTACTAGTCTCGGAAGCCTTCGTCTGGTCTTTCATTGTTTTTGGGGGATTAGCGATTTTAGGGTTTAGAGATTATCTTAAGAGTACACACCCTGTCAGAGCAAACTACCCTTTAATGGGTAGGATGCGGTACCTGCTGGAGAGTATTCGCCCTGAACTTCGCCAGTATTTTTGGGAATCTGATACAGACGAGATCCCCTATTCCCGTAATCAGCGAGCAATGGTGTATCAACGCGCTAAAAATAGCCAAGCTAAGCGTTCTTTCGGAACGGAAAAGCAGGTCTATGAAGAAGATTATAATTGGCTAAATCATTCAATAACACCCATCAAAATAGCTAATGCTGATTTTAGAATTAATGTCGGGGATTCAAATTCTAACCATATCTACCAGATGTCGCTTTTAAATATTTCCGGGATGTCGTTTGGAGCACTATCACCTCCTGCCGTTGAGTCATTGAGCGCCGGTGCGAGGCTTGGCGGCTTTGCACAAAATACAGGAGAGGGTTCGCTGTCTCGATACCATGAGCGTGGGGGTGGGGACCTGATTTGGCAAATATCAACAGGATACTTTGGGTGCAGAACTGAAGCAGGTCGATTTGATGCAAAACAGTTCAAAGCAAAGGCGATTAGCTCGCAAGTTAAAATGATAGAAATAAAATTGAGCCAGGGTGCCAAGCCGGGACATGGTGGCATCCTTCCTGCACCAAAGGTGACGGCGGAAATCGCAGAGACGAGGGGGATTCCGGTTGGGGAGACCTGCGAATCACCTCCGAGTCACGCTGAATTTTCAACACCAATAGGGCTGTTAAAGTTCGCGGATCGGTTGCGATCGCTTTCGGGAGGTAAACCAGTCGGGATTAAGCTCTGTATCGGCCACCCGTGGGAGTTTGTTGCCCTCGTGAAAGCTATGGTTGAGACGAAGATTTTACTTGATTTTGTCACTGTCGATGGCAGTGAGGGTGGCACGGGGGCGGCACCGACTGAATTCTCTGATCACATTGGCTCTCCACTTCGTGACGCCGTAGTATTTGTGGATAACGCGTTGACAGGCGCGGGGCTTCGTCGGCGAATTAAAATTGGTGCATCGGCAAAGATTGTTAGTGCTTATGATATTTCTCGTCTCTGCGCGTTAGGTGCTGATTGGTGCAATATGGCGCGTCCGTTCATGTTCGCTTTAGGATGTATTCAAGCAAAAGACTGCGGGTCTGGCAATTGTCCAACTGGTATTACAACAATGGATCCGGCCCGTTATCGGGCATTAGATGTTCCTTCGCGTTCTGTAAGGGTGAAAAATTTTCATGAGCATACCTTGGAAGCTGTAGCCGAGTTGCTTGGAGCAGCAGGGATAGCTCATCCTAACGATCTTAATCGACGACACATTGTCAGACGTTTGTCTGCCAGCCAAATAAAGCTAGCGGATCAAATTTACCCAAGGGTAAGTCACGGTGCCTTAGTGACCGGAGAGGGAATTATAGAGGATCCCCGGTTGCGGACTTATTGGTCGCTCGTATCTAGCGACTCTTTTTATTTGAAAGATGATCAAACAACATTAGCTTAAAAGGGTTTTAGTTTAATGACAGCTGAAACCATTTTCTTCGTTCTGCTTTCAAACTAGGCGGGCATTTATGGATCTGGTGGGTTGAAATCTTCTTCTCAAACCGAGGCTATAATTACCTCATTATTGAAGGGTCTGAATCCAGTTCTCTAGGCAGCAGCTTTCACTCGATCACCCATCCAACTATACGGAAATCAACCAAGGCCTCAGCCTATTTAGTCACATTGTCTTTCCTAATTTATATTTTTCATGCCCTCCCATCTATAATTTTGAGTACGGTATTAATGGGTGCCGGCTTGGCTTAAATTTAAGTTTTGGCCGGGGGCAGTATCTGGGACGTCGTTTATAAGTGTAATCCTGTATTACGCTCTCATGAGGTTCAAGCCCTTCCGTTGGATTATGTTTAGTTAAAAAAGTCTTGGCCACAACCATTTAAGCAGACGGCATATTTAACCATTGCGTGCTTGGAGTGGGAGTATTATGAGGTCATACATATCGTTGATGTGGCGGCGACGGGTAAAAAAATAGGTAGGATATTTTCTGGAATGCCCCTAGCTCTGTTAATTCCAACCGTTGAGTTGCGGTAAGAAATCATTTACGTACCCATTGGCAAAGTAAGTGAAGTAGTCAAGAGACTGGAGAAAACCAAAATCAATACGGCTAGTCCTAGCTCAAAATGCACAGAAGCCCGAAGCCTTTTTGCCCCGACGACTTCGTTTTCAATAAGTAACGGTACAAGCCTAAATTTATTCAAAGCTCCTAGGGATAATATGACAGATACAGTCGCGAGTTTCACCAAAAGTAGATTGCCATAGGTCGTATTGATCAGAGCAGAAAAACCGCCCAGCAGATTGTAAGCAAATACAAGACCTGAAATCACCAAGGCCCCAACATACCCTAGAGCTAACACACCAAAACGATGTGCGATGATATACAGACTTTGCTCACCATCTGATTGACACATCCAGAGGAATGGAAGTAAAGAGCCAAGCCAGTAAGCTATGCCGACCAAATGAATTAGCAACAGGCTTTGAGTAAGAATACCTTCTTGAGTGGAATGACCGATTACTACAAAAGAGGATAAAACCAGTAACGAGCCAACCAGAGATGCAACGAGGCCTATTTGAGAGGAACTTTTACTTGTGATTTTTAATATCACAAACCCTGATAATGTGATCAGTGATGCAAGCCCGGCTTTAGACTCAAATGCAAGTTGCAGCATAATCATGTCGAGGGCGCTCATAAAATCACCCCCCATGTTTCCAGCAACTGAGAGAAAAATGCAGAGTGAAGCCACTACGCCCAAGCTTGAGCTTTTCTTGACCAGGCTCTGACAATAACGCACTCCAGCTGGAGACTGACTTTTACCAAAATGAAGGGCGAATAAAATTGTGCCGATGGACCCAAATGTAGACAAGTAAAGAAAGACCCTCAAGAAAGGATTGATAAGAGTCCAAATATCCATGCTAGTTGCCAGTCACAGCAAAGGAAAAATCACCTTTAATGAGATGCCCATCCTGTCCCATCGCACGCCATGAGACAGAATAGTTCCCACTTATTAATGACGGCAGCGCGATAATATGTTTCTCAGCAACCTTCATGAGAAAGTCCTCTTGCAGTGAAATCTCATCACCCTCACTGCCACCAAATAAACTCCCAAAAAGCGAATCATTGTTACTGGCGGTAAGTTTAAGCACATCAACTTTGATCAGCTTTGCCGGCGACTTAAACACCATTTCTATCTGTGATGGTGTTTGATCTAAAGAGGCACCATCTTGTGGTGATAAAGATACCAGTGGTGAATGTGCCGAAGCAGAGACTGGCAACATGAATAATAGCAAAATAAGACAGTGTTTAAACATTAAGCTCTCCAATTAGTAGGGCTTTGCTCGTGCGTTGAGCTGGTCATGCTGACGCTGAATGCGCTTTGGCCATGTACTTTTGATGAAAGAGAGCGCAGCAATGATTTCATCATCACTTAGCTTGTTTTCATATACAGGCATATTGTTGGGATATTTCTCATTTATCATTTTTTCGATGCCATATTTAGTCATCGAAAAGAGGTAACTATCTGGATGGTGCCATGTATGCCCATCTTTACTGTGTGGAGGGGCAGGCAGATAACCTTCAGCATCTCGCTGTCGCCAGTTGGTTTGACCTTCAAGATTTTTTCCGTGACATAACGCACAGTTTTGCGCGTAGACCTCTTTTCCTAGAGCAACAACACCCTTATCATTTTGCATCAAAGTTACGGAGGCACTAGCCTGTTTTGCCGGTGAAGCAAGGAAATACAGTAGCCCAAGAGCTGCGATTCCACCGACGGCTAACCTAATGTATTTTTTATTCATTACCCGCTCTCCTAGCTTCAGTCACTTATCATACCACTCCCTCAAGCGGAAATAGGCTTTAAGACGTTTGCTTATTTATCAACGAATGACCGCGTTTTTTTAAACTAATAATTAGCTGCGTAGTTCATGACATGTCACTGACCCAAAGCAATACCTTCACGTCGTGGATCGGCCCCCCCACTGAGGGTACTTTTTCCAACGGAAATCGCATGCAGGCCAGAATTTAGACCACGTAAGTTGACTTTGTAACCGATAGCTTGCAGCGGTTCGACCATGTCATCCAGCGAAGTACCTTTTTCAAGATCGTAGGTACCGAAACGGTTTACAGCAAGAGGAATCGAGACGGCGGCTTGCACATTCATACCCCAGTCTATGTGCGCGATGATTGCCTGTACTACATAACCAATTATCCGCGACCCCCCTGGTGATCCAATGACTAAATTTGGCAGACCGTCTTTGAGGACAATTGTTGGCGACATTGAGGATCGGGGACGTTTCCCTGGCTCCACCCGGTTAGCAATGGGGACACCGTTAAGGTGGGAGCTAAAGGAGAAGTCTGTCAACTCATTGTTCAGCAAAAAGCCATTAGTCATCAGACGCGAACCAAACCCGTTCTCAATGGTAGTAGTCATCGATAAGGCGTTTCCATAGCTGTCGACGATTGATATGTGTGAAGTTGAAGGCAATTCAAGGCTCACATCATCCGCCCAAAGCGATGCATGCGAGTATTCAGGATTTCCAGGCGCGACTTCATTTAAAGCGTTTGGTCCAGTGAGCAATTTGGCACGATCAGCCAGATAATCCTCAGAAACAAGCCCATTGGTCGGCATCGGTACAAAATCGCTGTCGGCCATATAGCGTCCACGATCGGCGAAGGCGAGACGCGAAGCATCACCTATAAGTCTTAGAGTTTGCGGATCATCTGGTGAGCCCGCAGGAAACTGGTCTAGTAGACCCAGAATTTGGCCAACGGTCAGAGCTCCAGAAGATGGTGGCCCCATCCCACAGACTTGATGCCTTCGAAATGGAGCGCAGACCGCAGGACGTTCCTTTACCTTGTAGATTTCCAGATCAGTAAGACTCAGCACACCAGGGTTGTCTTCTGCACCTTGAACAGTGTCAATGATCGCCTGAGCGATATCACCTGAGTAGATAACACCAGCGCCCTCGATGGCCAGTCGGCGCATAACATCTGCATAGGCCAAATTAGTTAGCCAGCTTCCTTCAGGCAGAGGTCTGCCATCTCGAAAGAAATAATCTGCTGTGTCAGAGAAGCGTGCTAGACGCTCTGCATCACCGGCCACCAAACCGGCAAGACGCGGCGAAACTGCAAAGCCGCTCTCAGCCAACGTTATGGCTTCAGTAAATAACCCACCCCAAGCATTCCGACCCCATTTTTTATGTGCTGTTTCCATTAGAGCAGGTGTTCCTGGCACACCAACTGAGCGACCACCAACTACCGCATCCCAGAATTTGAGTCGATCGCCATCTTTAGTCTGAAATAAGCTCGGTGTCGCTGCCAGAGGGGCGGTTTCACGTCCATCCAGCGTAGTGAGCTCTCCGCTTTCGGCGTCAAACCAGACTAGGAACGCACCACCACCAAGGCCAGAGCTCTGGGGTTCCACCAAACCAAGAACAGCCTGTACAGCTACCATTGCATCAGCCGCTGTACCGCCTTCGTTCAGGACTCGAGCACCTGCCGCTGCGGCGTGAGGATTGGCTACGACGACCATCCAATCATTTGCCAAAACAGGTTTGCCCATGGCTTTCTTCGCAAGTGAAACTGCTACTTCAGATGAAATATCTTCGAACTTATTTGCAAGGGCTGTTTCTACTTCGGGTGCCACCTCATCTGACGTCTGCTGTGCTTGTAGTGTTATTGCCAGAAAAGCTGAGGCTGCCACCATTCCGCTAAAAAAGATCTTTATCAATTATTTTTCAATCCAGAATTTTCAATGCAATTTAAAATAAGGGTAGCTGGATCTCTATCGATACTCTCTAAATTAAAATTTTTTTGGATTTGAGAGAAGAAATACAGTTGAATATATTGCTGTCAATCATGAAAATAGCCCACCAAAAAAGACTGTGGTGACGTTTCAAAATGCGAGGACGTTTAAAAACATATATTTTTCGCTCCAACAGGGTCAAGCTTGTTGAGCTTAGTTTGAACATAAGACTTCTGGATAATATTATTTTCGACGAACAAAAGTATCCTCACGGATATAAAAGGTTGCCATGATCCTATCGCTAGATTCGAAAACTATGCTGCAAACAAGATATTCAGCCCGTTGATCCTTAGGCGCTTGGTAGAAAAATTTCGCTACGAGCGCACCGTGCACATTAGCTGATGCCTCTAAATTTAACTTCGGATTTACATGGAAAGATTTTTGCTGAGGGGCTTCAATCTCTGACACGTAGATTATGATTCCATAGCTCTTAGTTATAAGGTCCGATACCATGACTAACGTAGACTGAGGAGTTGCCTTGTATTCATTTGTTAAGCCTGTCCTTTTTGCACTCGATCCAGAGCGAGCTCATGATTTAACAATAGGATCAATGAACATAATTGGCCGATGCTTTGGAGCGGCTGAGTCTACCAAAGGCCGATGTGTTGAAATTGGCGGTCTCAAGTTTGCCAATCCGATTGGTTTAGCCGCAGGTCTGGATAAGGATGGAGTAGCAATATCAGGCTTTTCACATTTGGGTTTTGGACATATCGAGGTTGGAACAGTTACGCCTCAGCCACAATCCGGAAATGCGAAGCCGCGAATTTTTCGGTTAAAAAAAGATCAAGCATTAATCAATCGTTTTGGGTTTAACAACGAAGGTGTTGATGCACTAGTTAATCGCCTGCTCGATCACCCCTATCGCGGCATCATTGGAGTGAATATTGGTAAAAACAAGGATACACCCAACGAGCGGGCCCAAGTAGACTACGTCACTTGCTTGAAACAAGTTGCACCCCTGACAGACTACATCACAGTGAACGTTTCAAGCCCTAATACGCCAGGCCTCCGTAACTTAGGGGATGCAAGTAAGATCTTGGATATCATTACGCCAGTACTTGAAGAGCGTATTCAGTTAAAGAATCGCCGCAATCAATACTTACCTATTTTTGTCAAGTTAGCACCCGATTTTGAGGATGCCGAACTAATTAAGGTGCTAGAGATGCTTAAGCGAACAGACACTGATGGCATTATTCTTACAAACACGACAATTAACAGGGAGCATTTAACTGATCGACAACGCACTAACGCAGGTGGTTTGTCAGGTGCGCCACTCGCCAGACGCTCTGAACACTGCCTTGATTTGGCGATCAATTACTTAGAGGGACAATTGCCTGTGATCTCGGTCGGTGGGGTGATGACGGGTGAAGACGCGAAACGCCGAATAGATCTTGGGGCTTCGCTAGTACAGATCTACACCGGTTTGATCTATCGTGGCCCCAAGCTTGTATCTGATGCGATTATGGCCACCTGTTGATGTGGGTCATGTGCTCCAACTGCATCTCAAGCAGAGATGCAGAGTTTCATAGCTCTAAGAGGCAATCTGAGGGTCACAATGAATTCCTGAAACACCGGTCATGCCGTCCCAGGAAGCAGCCCGTCCATCTCTCCAGCCCGACAGCCAGCTATCGCGACCGGAAACGATTGGACACATTTCCCTCGATTTACCAGCGATTCCTATTCGATAACCGCGGTTATAAAAACGATCATGCAAGCTACGCTTTACTGTTTTCATGCGCTGTGAACTCCTTATCGCCGGTGTCAGAACTTGACCCCATATCATGGTTGTCACCGGTGATTTTGGCTAAACCATATGACAGAACATAGCATAGGTATTTTTGCAATTGGAACCCTTCTTGCGACGGATGATCTAGTCGCAGCAGAGATTGAGTCGTCAGGTTTAATCGTAAAAGGTCGGCAGCTAGGTTGGGTGACTGCAGAAGGATCGCTAGAGGATGC
Source organism: uncultured Pseudomonadales bacterium (assembly GCA_964520465.1). Taxonomy (GTDB): domain Bacteria; phylum Pseudomonadota; class Gammaproteobacteria; order Pseudomonadales; family Litorivicinaceae; genus HIMB30. Next base: position 13,638 of record CAZFNA010000015.1, read on the forward strand.
CTATCGGATGCTACTACGTAGCCGTGTTGGTGACCGCGTAGTTTGGCTAATCAAGCGTGGTGAAGGAGCATCAATCGATCAGTTCAGACAACTTTTAGCAGAAGTGGCCTGGAACGAGTTGCTCTATCCTGGAACGTCTATCCGAGTGGATGTAACAGGTCAGGTTGCCTGGCTCAAAGACACGCGGTTTGCAGGCCAGCTGATAATGGATGCAATTCGCGATCAAGCTGCTCTTTTACGGCGGCCTAGGCCCGAATATGATTCGGTAGAACCCGGCGTACGAATAGCCGTACGTTTTGGCCGAGGGCAAGTTGATGTTGGTGTCAACCTAAATAAAACGCCATTAAATCAGCGCGGATATCGCACAGAAGGTGGTGAGGCCCCTCTTCGAGAGACGCTGGCCCAAGTAATGCTTGCTCGATTAAAGATTGGGCAGGGAGCTACGCCATTCATTATCGATCCCTGCTGTGGATCCGGGACAATTTTAATTGAAGCAGCCATGCTACTCAATAGGCTCGCCTCACAAAGATTTCGGTTGGCAAATCAGTTATCGCGTTGGACAGGTCTTGAAACTGTCTCATGGACAGCATTAGTGGCTTCTGAACGACTTCTTGAGTGCGAATCAAAAGTGCGATTTATTGGTTTTGATAATGATTCATCTGCCGTTGAAAGGGCTAGAAATAATATAGAGCGGGCATGTCTTAGCGAGCAAATAGAGATCAGAGAGGGCTGTATAGAGGATCTAAATCCATCAGTTTTAGACGGGCTTGATATGGCTAATGGGTGGCTTTTAGCGAACCCCCCCTATGGCACACGCCTTAATAAAAACCAGGATTTGCCTTCACTTTATAGGGCGCTGGGAGAGCAAGGGAAATTATTCATTGGAGCGAACTTGGGGTTAGTGACGTCAGAAGCTAATCTTATGCAAGCAGTGGGTCTTAGGGCAGATAAAAAATGGGAGCTGCAAGCTGGAGGGCTTCGACTCAATATTGCACGGTTTGCATTAGGCACTAGTCAAGAAGGAGGCTCATTCGAAGTTGAGCCTCGACTTCCGCCAGATGAGGTGATGCCATTACTTAACAGGTTGTCAAAAAATCTAAAGGCAAGGACAAAGCTCTTCAAGCAAAATGAAATTGACTGCTATCGGATCTACGATGCTGAGTTACCCGAGTTCAATGTTGCGATTGATAAATTTGGAGACTATTTGCATATCCAAGAATATCGACCACCAAAGACAGTTGATGAAAAGAGGGCAGCTCATCGGCGACAATTGATTCGGCAGTGGGTGCCTAAACACCTCGAGATTTCTATTAAAAAAGCTATCTACAAAGAACGTTTTAGGCAATCCGGTAGTTTGCAATATGAAAAGCATACCGAAGCGTTATGTATAGATGCGCATGAAAATGGACTGATTTTTGAAATTAACCTTACAACATATACTGACGTTGGTTTATTTCTAGACCATAGAGTATTCCGAAAATGGCTGATGGAATCATGCAAAGGCAAACGCGTACTTAATTTGTTTTGCTATACTGGCTCGCTAAGCGTTGCCGCTGCGAAAGGGTCTGCTCGCTCCGTGACAAGTATCGACATGTCTAAAAACTATTTAACTTGGGCCCATCGTAATTTTGAAAAAAATAGTTTAAATCCAAAGAATTATAATTTTATTCGAGATAATGTCCTCGAATGGATTAGAGAAAGTCCTCGACCAGAATACGATGTAGTGATTTTGGATCCACCGACGTTTTCCAATACGAAAAGTACCGAAGAAACTCTAGATATTCAGCGAGATCATTGCAGCTTGATTGATGAATCGAGTGCATGGCTTGCACCTAACGGAGTGCTGTATTTTTCGAATAATGCTAGAGGTTTTCAGTTAGACCCCCATTTGCACGAACGTTATGAGATTATTGATCTCACTAAAAAAAGTATCGATGCAGATTTCAATCGAAGGCCTCCCCACAAATTGTTCAAACTGTCACTCCGTTGAGACGACGGATTATAGTAAAGTATATGAACCATGAGCAGGCCAGTATCAAGCCAGACGAGATAGTTTCATAGCCAAACGATAAGTTACTAATTGAGGAGCCCCCTACGTATGTAAGCGCGGCTCCAATCGAACTTAATGGCAAAATCCAAGACCGACCTGCCCAGCACCAACGAAGCCCTTGATGGAGAGTCGTCGGGAAAACACACCATAAACCAATCATCCACAGCGGTAGGAAGTCTTGCTGAAACTGGAGGACATCTGCCGCTAAAAGAATAGAGTCCATTATCAGACCTAGAGCAACTAATATTGGCAACTGACGCTTTTCGGCTGGCACAGCGAAAAAAAACCAATGTATGACAAGCCACATCAGCGCCGGGATAAAAAAGAAATCTCCAAAAAAAACTAACAAGAACCATAGTGCTTGAAAAACTACAAGATTACATATCAGTTGGACCATTAGGTAAGACGAAGTTGAATGACAGGGGTTTCCTGTCGGGCCCTAGGCTTTGCAAGAATCAACTGAGCGAGGCCTAACTGACGTTCGTGGAACCCACCTTCGCAATATGCAAGATAGAAATTCCACATTCGGCAAAAACGCTCATCGTATCCAAGTTTTAGAATGCATTCTTTTTCCGCGTTAAATCTTGATCGCCACTCAGCTAGGGTGCGCGCATAGTGACTCGCAAAATCTTCAAAGTGTAGCAGTCTTAAATCCGAGGCGCGCCCAACTGAGTTCATAATACTGCCCACAGATGGAAGAAAACCACCAGGAAAAATATAGCGCTTAATAAAATCTACGCTATTTACAGCGAGTTGATAACGCTGTTCAACTATGGTGATCGCTTGAATCAATGCCATGCCATCAGGTTTCAATCGCTCTGACAGCGTTTTGATATAGGTATCCAGATATTGGTGGCCAACAGCTTCAATCATTTCGATAGAGACCAATTTGTCATATTGACCCGTTAAATCACGATAGTCTTCCTTAAGGACAGTGATTCGATCACTGAGGCCTCGTTTTTTGACAATTACGTTCGCGTGTTGATGTTGTTCTTCCGAAATTGTTGTTGTTGTGACCTTGCAGCCGTAGTGTTCAGCGGCGTGCAAAGCAAACCCACCCCAGCCCGTTCCAATTTCTAGAACGTGGTCTGATGATTGAAGGTGTAATTTCCGACAAATATGATCGAGCTTCTCAATTGAAGCATGATGAAGGTCCTGATCTTTGCTTGTAAACAGAGCTGACGAATACATTAACGTCGGATCGAGAAAGGTCTCAAATAGTTGATTGCCAAGGTCATAGTGGGCTTTGATGTTACGTTTTGATCCGTTTAACGTGTTCTTATTCAGCCAATTGAGTGCATTCAGTGCGCCACGAAAAATCCGAGTAAACCCCGTTTCCATTTTATCCGTTAAGTGGAGGTTTGCGACAAAGAACCGCGTAACTTTTGCAAGCGAGGGTGTATTCCAGAAACCTGCCATATATGCTTCACCTGAGCCAACTGAGCCACGAAAGGCAACATCGGTCCATACTTGGGGATTCAACACCGTGATCTCTGCATCAGGTCCATCCTCTAAACCTTCAAAGGAAAAAGTTTTTTCGCCATCAGATAAAATTAGACGGCCAAAGCGAACATCCGAAAAGGCTGATAGTAGGCCGCGTCTAGCCAACTTTTGGCTTACACTCAAACCCATCAAATTATGACCAATCAGAGGCTGTTGTTCTTTTGTCTGCGTCATTTGTATCCTCAAGGATGGCGGTAATATTGAAGCCCTTTGCGCCATAGTGAAAAGGCTTCGCGATAGATTCCACCCATCACTAAAAAAGTTTGCGGCCAAATCCCCAGAAATAAGGGTTTTATAGATAGGCCTTTATAAGCTTCGAGCGTTAAATTTAATCCTGCTTCAAATATTAAACTGTCATCACCTTCGTTGCGTAGTCCGAGATACATTCGCAGTCGTTGATTATCTGTCCACGCGAGCCGCGTTTCGTATTGTTGGTTCAACGGATTGAAAGGGGATACATGAAACATCTTTGCAAAATGATAGGTTTGTCCATTAGCTAAATTTTGAAATGGAATAACATACCTATAAACTTCATTCCACGGTGTGTTTGATACCTCATAAATAAGTGCCGAAAGGTCACCATTTCCTTTATGCAGGAAATAGATCGATAACGGATTGAAACCAACCCCAAATATGTGGGGATTGGTAAGTAATTTTACAGCCCCTGATACATCAACGTCTATTTCGTTAAGAACCGCTTGTCTAGCCTTTTCACCACTAGGATTGAAATTATCGCATAAGTGTTTGGCTGTCTTAAAACTAAGTAGAGATCTGCTGTTTACCTTTAATTTTGAAGATTCGAATGTGTTTAGTTGATCAAGATCTAAGAAAATCATAGCGGTTTGATATTGAAATCGATGCTCGACTGGAGCTAGGCGTGTGTGCCATGTGAGACCGCGTCCGACAGCGTGTAAAATGGCTTCAGGCATTTGTCTTCAATGTTTTGCCTAAAGCCTCAGCGGCGCGTTCACCTGAAACCACGCCGTCTTCATGGAAGCCATTTTGGCACCAAGCGCCAGCGACAACTACTTTAGAATTGGTATTTACATCCACAATTTTTTCCTGCGCAGTGAGTGAATTCGGGCCAAATTGAGGATGGGAGTATCGCCATTTCCCTAAAATCGACTGTGGATTGATTTGAGATGTATTGTTTAACGTTACAAAAAATTGGTTTGTCCCCGTCAGATTTTGCAATCGATTCATGTCGTAAGTCACAACCGCACCAAGACCGGCGTCTTCTTTTTTAATCTGATAGTTCCAGCTCGCCCAGGCACGTCGATTTTTGGGCATTTGGTTTAGATCTGTATGTAAGACTACGTCGTTACTTGCATAAGGAATTAGTTTCAATAAGTGACTGATCTGAGGCTGTGTGTCGCCAAGTAGTTTATGGGATTGGTCACTATGGGCAGCTAAGACTACTCCATCAAACAGCTGTGATGATGTATTTGTCTGAACCTCGACGCCTTGATCTTTTTCCCTAACAGAGACGACTGGCGTCTTGATGTGAATCTTATCTTTAAACGCTTCCGTTAACGGCGCTATGTAGGAACTAGAGCCGCCAGGTAGGGTATACCACTGCGGGCGATCCGTGGCGGACAGCAGGCCGTGATTCTTGAAAAATCTGATGAAAAATAATGCAGACATTTTTGAGACATCGGATAGATCCGATGACCATATTGCAGCGGCCATTGGTAACAAATAGTGCGATTTAAATAAATCGCTATAAGCTTGCCCAGCTAAGTAGTCGTCAAGAGTGAATGAGGCACTAATCCGGCGGTTGGATAGATCATCGCTCGCTCGCTTATTGAACCTGATAATATCTAACAAAAATCTGTGATAAGTTACTGAAAAAAAACGCTTTCTTTGGGCAAAAAGGGTCGACAGATTGTTCCCCGCGTATTCGATACCAGTAGCTTCAGACATAACGCCGAAGCTCATATCCGTATTTTGATATTGAAGGCCAATTTCTGACAGCAGATTTAAAAAGCGTGGATAGGTCCATTCGTTAAAAACGATGAATCCTGTATCAATTGAGTAGTTACTGTCGTCCATTTCAATGTCTACGGTGTGCGTGTGGCCTCCGATCCAATCATTTTTTTCGTATACCGTTACATCATGTTCCTTGCTCATCCGGTAGGCCGCCGTTAGACCAGCTATGCCGGATCCTATAATTGCAATGCGCGGGCGAGTAGAGATTTTCATTATTTTAAGTTCTTAAATGCGTCGATCGCTCGTTGACGCGAATTTTTTAAATCAATAATTGGTGCAGGATAATTCTTCGGGAGACGGGTAAGCCATGGAGCGTGTCGTTTCTTTGGTGGAAGACTAGCTAGTTCCGGTATGTATCGAGTGAGATAAGATCCCTCTGGATCATGTGTTTCACTTTGGCTTACTGGATTAAATACCCGAAAATATGGCGCTGCATCTGTCCCAGTTGATGCGCTCCATTGCCACCCGCCATTGTTGGCTCCTAGGTCAGAATCGACGAGATAGCGCATGAAATATGCTTCACCAATTCGCCAGTCGCATAATAAATTTTTTGTAAGGAATTGGGCGACAATCATTCGGACACGATTATGCATCCAGCCTGTGGTTTTTAGCTCTCGAATACCGGCATCAACAATTGGTATCCCGGTCTGACCAGATTTCCATGCCACTATTTCATCTGGCTCATTCCGCCACTGCAGGGCTTCGGTTTCTGGGCGAAATGCCTTGCTTTTGGAGAGTTGAGGAAAGCCAACTAGTAGATGCTGATAAAAGTCTCGCCAAATCAGTTCATTGACCCAGCTAAATGCCGCATCCGAAAAATCCCATAGTGGACGGTTCATTTGAGCTTCTGCAGCTGCAATACATTGCCTTGGGGACAACAGTCCGCGTGCTAGATAAGCACTCAATCTACTGGTCCCATTTTGACACGGGCCGTTACGCTTATCGTTGTAGTACTCCATATTATTTGCGGTAAATCGCTCAAGTGCTTTGAGTGCTCCTGCTTCGGTTGTTTCAAATGCTGATAAGTCAGATTCGGGCTCTAGACAAAGAGGGTCCCAATCGAGCCGTGAAATAATTGGGCGATTTATTTTATTCGTACAGAACGGCATGTGGCGATCGGCCTGAATCTTGGAGAGCCAACGTTTCTTAAAGGGGCTGAATACTGAGTAATAGCGACCATCAGCAGTCATTACACTGCCAGGCTGGAGTAACACACGATCAACAAAACTGTGTACGCGAGATGGAGATATCAGATCGGTGAGTGAGTGATCCCGTATGCGTTCGTTTAGCTGGTATTCCTGATTAAAATACAGGTCAGTCACTTGTTCTTTTTGGCAATAATTACTGAGCCAGTTGGCTTGATCTGCGTATCTTTCTAGGCGGACTACTTTCAATAAGACGCCACTGTGAGATAGCTGTACGGATAGGCTTCTGAGTAACTGCTCGGTATAGTACAGCCGATTTGCACCATAACCAAAAAATTCCCATTCTCTATCAGCAGACAAAAATATAGCTGTTACTCTTACCTCCGGTCCGCAGTCAAAAGCAGCAGCAACAGCGGCATTATCAATTATCCGTAAATCATCGCGAAACCAAATGAGACGATGCTGCATAAATCCTCTTGAGCCCATTCAGTGCAATAAAAAAGGTATCGTCCCTATCAGCCGATGTGTAGAGTCTCCATCAGAGAGTTAGCAAACGCAATGGACTCTGCCACTCTGGATTAGTGATAAAAGGTTAAAGTAATGTTCTTTGGACGTTTTCTCATCACCATTAATTGTGTTGTTTACGTTGCAATAGCCATGTGGGCGATTATAGATCCACAATCTTTATTGAGTAGCATTGACCTAGTTGTATTGTCAAAAGCTGGCATGATTGAGATGCAAGTCTTAATTGCAGGCTCGATGTTCGCTTTCTCTGGAATCCTTTGCGCCGGAATTTTTAATCTAAAACAAACAAAGCGGTCATTGGTTGGGCTTTTGATTATTAATGGCGCTTGGTTTGTGACTCGACTTATTGCCTTGATTGATGGTTGGTCAGAGAACAAAATGACTTATGCATATCTTGGCTTTGAACTTATCATGCTCATTCTGGTTATTTTGATTCTCCGGATCAGCACAATTAATCCAGAGCGCAAATTATTTTCTCAAAACAAGTAAGCCTTTAATCTGCCCTAATGCGCTGGCCGGCCTCTCGGCCTGCTAAGAATGCACCCTCAACACGCCCGCCGGCTAGGTAGTCACCAGCAATCCACAGACCTTTTTCAACTTTATAGATTCCTTTTTGCGTGCTAATTTTCGGATCTAAAGGGCGGGCAAATCGCCAACGATGAGCTAACACGGGGGCGCACTGAATTTTAAAGATATCACTAAGTTGTTGTGAAAAATCTGCACAAATTTCCTGGCTGGTCTTCTCGAGATTGTCTTGGGCCCAGTTGGGTTTACTGTGGATCACGATTAGGTTGCTTTCACGAGAGGGTTTGCTGACTTCGCTTGTGATGAAGTCAATCGTCGGATGATCCCCCCCAAAAACTGCGTCGAGAGGTCCGCCGTCGTTAGATTTTAGTTGAGCATTGCTCGCCACTACTGCTGTCCAGGTTGCCGCCATAGCAAAGCGGCGACTAATTAATTCCAAGTCAAAATCACAAAGCATGTTGAGCATCTGGTTAATAGGAGCGGTAATCAATACTTTATCAGCTGTGTAGGCGCTGCCATCAGCTTTAGTTACGAGAAATTTTGAGTCCTTTCGAACTATTGAATCGACTTCCCACCCAGTATTCACATCGATATATTTTGAAAGGTATTTACTGAATGAATTCATGTAAGGCTTACCAACATACCTAGTTTGCTGGTCTGGTGAAGAGATAGGTTGTTGCTTCCGAAAAACTCCGACCCTGGGTGTCCACTCTGCGACGTAATGGAGGGCCATTGCTTGTTCAACACAAGCAGCAAACGCAGGGTCTCGTACTGTAAAAAATTGAGCGCCAATGTCAACCCGCATGGAATCAATCCTTTTCGAAGCAAGGCGGCCTCCTGGCCCACGACTTTTTTCAAAAAGTTGATAGGAGTCCGGTAAAAGCTGGCTTGCGGCGGCCAAGCCAGCGACGCCAGCGCCAATAATAGCTATTTGAGTGTGTTTCATAGTTTGAGATCTAGCTCTAGTGGAAATTATAATAGTTGCCCCAATGTACACAGTAGGTCAATTCGAGGCATCATAAACCCATGACTGATATAACAATTACCGACAGCGCGCAAATTTATCTCAATGGTCTCTTGGAAAAGCAGGAGGTAGAAGGTATTGGAGTGCGTTTGTTTGTTTCTCAGCCTGGCACGACATACGCTGAAACATGTTTGGCTTATTGCCGTCCTGGAGAAGAAAAGGCTGAAGACGACCATGTCGCGTGTGATGGCTTCATAGCTTACCTTGATCAGCCTAGTCTTCCCTATTTAGATGAGGCTGTAGTTGACTTTGTCGCAGATAAACTTGGGGGTCAATTAACTATTAAAGCCCCTAAAGCCAAGCAGCCATCCGTGGCTTTTGACGGTCCAATCGAGCAGCAAATTATAGAAATTTTAACGACAGAAATAAATCCCGGTCTAGCATCACACGGGGGAGATGTGCGTCTAATTCGACTCGAGGAAGAGGTGGCAATTCTACAATTCGGTGGCGGATGCCAGGGGTGTAGTGCTGTTGATATGACCCTCAAAGATGGGGTAGAGAAAACGTTGATGGACCAAATTCCTGAGTTGAAAGGCGTGCGTGATGTTACTGATCACAGCCAGCGAGAGCATGCTTATTACAAGTAATGCTTAATATCGTTTCGAAAGTGGCATCAGCCGATTCAATTCTCAAGGAAATTCTTGGTTTTCTGAAAGTTCCTACTTCAGAGGCCTGGATTCAATGTGCGCTTGGCAATGTCGAAACACTTCTGATTGATCATGCGAATTGTGAGTTCAAAGCCGCATCTAATGGCATGAGTCTAATCGGCAAATACCGTGATAAACCTTTGGTTCAGGGACTTATGACGAGGTTAGTTCGAGAGGAGATGCTGCATTACGAACAAGTACTTAAACTCATGAGTCGGTTGGGAATCGATTACCGTCCACTAACTGCTTCGAGGTATGCCAAAAAGTTACGAGAGTCCATTCGAGTTAGTGATGATGAACGCTTAGTTGATTTACTCCTCGTGGGTGCAGTCGTAGAAGCAAGATCATGTGAGCGTTTTGCGGCTCTGTGGCCACGTCTCCCCGACATCCTGGGTCGCTATTATAAGTCTCTTTTGCGCTCTGAGGGTCGGCACTACCGCGATTACCTCACACTGGCGGAGAGCATGGCTGAGACCATAGATATTGAAAAACGTCTTGATATGTTTCTGCAGATTGATAAACGATTAATCGAGAGCCCAGATCAGGAATTTCGTTTCCATTCTGGTGTCCCGTTATGACGCTTCCACTCTTGCAGTACCTTGGTTCCTTCCGGGCTGAGTAATGATAACTGCATTGTTTGAATCCCGCCTATAGTTTCTAAGACAATTCCAACGCCTGATTCTTTCCAGTCTGATGTTACTGCACGGAGACCATGTCGCTCGATATGAACTGCTGGGCGGTGAGTGTGGCCATGAATCAACAGATGAGAATTATAGTTAGACATCCAACTGTCAACTGTTGCCTCAACAACGTCACTGATGGCTTCAGGTCGGTTGGACTGAGCATCTCGCGAGACCTGACGCAAGCCTTTTGCAATTGTCCGGCGTTCTTTAAGAGACTTGCAGAGGAAATCCCGGCCCCATTGAGGGCTCCTAACTGCGCTCCGGAATTCCTGGTAACGAAGATCATCGGTACAGAGTTCATCGCCATGGATGATAACTGTGGTGGAATCTTTAAGCGGCGGGCTACTCAAGCTTATATTGTGTTGACTGAGGATGACATCACTTACCAAAAAGTCTCGATTGCCATGCAAGAAAATCGTGTCAGTGCTGTGTGCTCCGCAAAAAGCGAGGAATTCCTTGTCCAACGAATCAGCACTGTCATCTCCAACCCAAGCTTCGAAAATATCACCTGCTAATATTAATTGATCACACCGATTATATTGGATTGACAACATTGCCGCTTTATAGCGGCTAGGCCAGCTTGGATCTAAGTGGAGATCGGAAATGATAAGTTGACGCATCAGACGATAGTGGCCTTTTCAATAATCACTTCTTCCAATGGTACGTCAGAATGACCTCCTTTGTAGGTCGTCTCGACAGCCTTGATTAGATCAACAATTTCTATACCATCATAAACGCGACCAAAAACACAATATCCAAAATCTTCAGGTGCTTCAGATTTAAAATTTAGAAAATCATTGTCTGCAATATTGATAAAGAATTGAGCTGTTGCTGAGTGTGGGTCACTTGTCCTGGCCATGGCGATAGTTCCACGATTGTTAGCGAGCCCGTTAGATGCCTCGTTTTTAATCGGATCTCGTGTATCTTTTTCTACCATTCCTGATCCAAATCCACCTCCTTGAATCATGAATCCATCAATAACACGATGAAAAATAGTACCGTCATAAAACCCGTCGTTTATGTACTGCTTTATGTTTGTCGTTGTGAGAGGGGCATCATTTTCAAAAAGCTCCAAAGTTATGTTGCCGAGCGCTGTTTCTAATAGAATCATAAGTTTTTCTCCTCTTGATAAGAAGCGTTTAATATACCTTTACCGATGTAGCTACAAGGAAAAATGTGTGACTTTGCAGATCTTTGACACTTTGACTCAAAAAAAACGTCTATTTCAGCCCATAGACGCAGGAAAAATAGGAATGTACGTCTGCGGGATGACGGTGTACGACCGCTGCCACCTCGGCCATGGGAGGATCATGGTTGCCTTCGATGCCATTGTTAGGTATCTAAGATTTCGCAGATTTGATGTGACTTATGTGCGAAATATTACTGATGTAGACGATAAAATTTTTTCGAGGGCATTGGAGCGAAGCGTTACTTTTCAGGAATTAACCGCAGAAATGATAAATGGAATGCATGAGGATGAGCGAAAACTTGGGTGTCAGAAACCAGATAAAGAGCCTAAGGCCACAGATAACGTGGAGTCAATGCTCTCTCTAATAAAAAAATTGATCAAAAACAATGCGGCATATCAGGGCGCATCTGGGGATGTTTATTTTCGTGTTTCAGCGTACCCCCAATATGGCCGGCTAAATAATCGCAAGATTGATGATATGGAGCCCGGCGCGCGCGTCGCAGTTGCTGAAGATAAGGAACATCCAGCTGATTTTGTCTTGTGGAAAACAGCAAAAAAAAATGAGGCGGCTTGGATTAGTGACTTTGGGGCTGGCCGGCCAGGATGGCATATTGAATGCTCTGCGATGAGTATGGACGCACTTGGCCAATCATTCGATATTCATGGCGGGGGGCCTGATCTTAAATTTCCTCATCATGAAAATGAAATTGCACAGTCAGAAGCCGCAACAGGTTGCAAATTTGCAGAATATTGGATGCACGCTGGCGCTGTGCGAGTGAATGAAGAAAAAATGTCCAAATCATTAGGTAATTTCGTGACGCTTGATAAATTATTTCAGAATTATCACCCTGAGGTTGTTCGGTTTTTTCTTTTGCAAAGTCATTATCGAAGTTCAATATCTTTTTCAGAGGATGCGCTTTCTCAGTCAGAGGCAGCCTATACTCGATTGGTCCAGGCATTACCTGCTGAATTAGCTGATACCAACCCAGACGCAATCATTCAGTTTCAACGATTCATGGATGATGACTTTAATACTCCGCGGGCAATTGCTCTGCTGTTTGAGTTGGCTTCCAAAGCAAGTGGTGAGTCAGCATCAAGCATGTTTGAAATTGGAAATATTCTTGGTTTATTTGCATCAGGTAAGGCTCAGTTTTTGTTAGAGCAACAATCACTCAAAGCGGCTAAAAGTGGATTGAGTGATG
>CAZFNA010000015.1:26167-29713 GCA_964520465.1 uncultured Pseudomonadales bacterium
CTCGAAAAAGTAGAGATTATCAAACCGCTGATCAAATACGCGATGATCTGATTGCGCAGGACGTCATGCTTGAAGATAGCTCTGGTGGTACATCGTGGCATCGTAGATGAATCGGATTGATGGTGCTTTATTTGTAGTAACTGTATTAATTTGGGGTACGACTTGGTTCGTGATTTTGGGCCAACTGGGAGATATACATCCTGTAGTTTCGGTTGCGTGGCGGTTTTTGTTAGCCTCTTTGCTTATGTTTGGCATCTGCTTGGTTAGAGCTGACGTGCTTAGCCTGAATCTCGCAGATCATCTTTATTGCATTTGTCTTGGATTATTTCTGTTCTGCATAAATTACTGCTTATTTTATATCGCGAGTCTGACGGTAACGACAGGTCTCATTTCTGTGATTTTTTCAACAATGGTATTTTGGAATTCGTTTGGCGCCTGGTTGTTTCTGGGCGATCCACTTGATGGACGCGCGCTTATAGGCGGTGTTCTCGGGTTTGCTGGTCTTTCGCTCTTGTTCTACGGCGAGCTCCAAACATTTTCGCTAGTCAATGCAAATGTAAATGCATTACTGATATGCCTCGTCGCGACGCTATCGGCTAGCGCCGGCAACTTAATATCTGCAAGACTACAATCACGCCTCATTTCAGTGTGGACCTCTGCTGCCTTTGGAATGCTGTATGGAGGATTATTGACTTTGGGATTTGCGCTTCATCAAGATCTCCAACTTGAATTTAGTTGGACATTCCTATACGTCGGCTCCTTAATTTACCTTGTGATCTTTGGTTCTGTGTTTGCGTTTGGGGCATATCTTACTTTGATCGGGCGATTGGGTCCTGGTAGAGCGGCTTACGCTGCGGTAATGTTTCCAGTCGTGGCTGTGGGTTTGAGCATATTGTTTGAAGACTATGAGCCAACAGCGATCGCTGGTCTTGCCGTGATTCTTGTACTGCTCGGGAACTGGCTGGCATTAACAACATCAAAAGGCATGAAATCTTCTTGCGCAGCGCGAAGTGGATGATTATACTCTCAGCCCACTATTGAACGCTGTAGCGTGCTCTCTAGATACTCGGGGTATAGCGCAGCCTGGTAGCGCATCTGCTTTGGGAGCAGAGGGTCGTTGGTTCGAATCCAGCTGCCCCGACCAATACTGACCATGCGCCTGTAGCTCAACCGGATAGAGCAACGGCCTTCTAAGCCGTAGGTTGCAGGTTCGATTCCTGCCAGGCGCGCCAGCCTGGTATCACTGGTGGGTGTAGCTCAGTTGGTAGAGCCCCGGATTGTGATTCCGGTCGTCGTGGGTTCGAGCCCCATCATCCACCCCAATCTAGCTATTTTTATTTCCTTCGGGAACTGCTATAAATCAAAGTGTCAAGACCATTACTATACTCTAGTGCAGACACTCAAGACTCCTACTGACAACTGGTGATTTTTGTTTAGCTTGATGATTCTTGCCCCGGCATGACCTGTTTTAAATCTAAGATAGAAATAATGTACTGGTAAATTTAAGCTTTAGGTATGGATAGTGAAAAAAATGGATAGTGAAAAATCATAAAAAGAATGAATTTATTTGTGCGACCTTCAGTTTTTGCAACGTTGCTCTTTTCTTCACTCGTGCAGCCGCAAGAGGCGGTTATAAAGGAAGGATGCGAAATCATTGAAGGCTGGGTAACTGTTTGGATCGATCAAGTTCGCCACGCCCGCGAGGCGGTGAATAGTTTAGAGGTCAATGATATGGAGTCAGAAGAAGCGCTCAGACAAAAACTTGTATACGTCCAGTCTGAATATGACCGATATTCAAGTGCGTTTAAACTGCAATGTAATAATGAGGGATCGCAGTCGCAGAAATAATGAATTGTTGGTAATTCAGGGGCGGGACTGTTTTAGTGTGTATTCAATTATTTTAATCACTGGAATGTTTCTAATCTTTTATTGAATTTTTCGAAAAAATGCTTCACTCTTTTGCGCTCGACGGCGCATTGTACGTTCTTTGGCTTTGGCGGATGTGGTGGAATTGGTAGACACGCCAGATTTAGGTTCTGGTGCCGTAAGGCGTGGGGGTTCAAGTCCCTTCATCCGCACCATGACTGTACGTCGTTATCTTAAACCATTATCCTAGCCCACTTAATTTTAAAAAAACTCAAAGATTGAGGTTACTTCATGCAGGTTGTCCTGGAATCCCCGAGCACGCTAGAGCGTCAATTTATAATTACAATCCCAAATGTGGATGTGGAAACCGAATTTGAAGCCAAGCTAGCTGAGACCGCGAAGCGGGTTCGAATTGATGGTTTTCGTCCTGGCAAAATTCCAGCAAAAGTAATTCGACAGCGCTATGGCCAATCAGTTCGCCAGGAAATCGTTTCCGACTTGATGGAAAAATCGCTGGGTCAGGCCTTAAGTGAGCATGAGGTCAATCCAATCGGCCAGCCTAAAATAGATGACGTAAAATATGAGGAGGGAGCAGACTTTTCCTTTAAGGCAACTTTTGAAGTATTCCCTGATATAGACCCAGTCTTGGTCGACGGTGATGAGATTGAGCAGACCATCTGTAAGATTGGAGCATCCGATATCAAAGATATGATTACTAATCTTCGAGAGCAACGGAAAACTTGGAAAGAGTCAGCTCGCGCTGGGGCAAAAGATGGTGATCGAGTAACGATTAACTTTAAGGGCCTCATCGATGGCGAAGTATTTGGGGGAGGAGCAGGCGAGGATCACCTGCTCGTAATTGGCTCAGGGTCTATGATTCCTGGTTTTGAGGATGGGATAGTTGGAATGAAAAAGGGCGAGTCTCGTGATGTTGATGTCTCATTTCCTGATAGCTACCATGCCGAGGAGCTCAAAGGGAAGGCCGCAACATTCAAGATTGACGTCACGAAATTAGAGCGTGGTGAGCTCCCACCTGTTGATGACGAGTTCATCAAATCATTTGGAGTAGAGTCAGGAAATGAGCCGGACTTTAAGAATGAACTTAAAGAGCAAATGGAGCGAGAGCTTTCATTGACTCTAAAAAATATGAATAAAACGAAAGTTTTTGACATTTTATTAAAGAATAATTCTGATGCTCCTGTCCCACAGACAGCAATAAATGGAGAAATCCAAGCACTGAAACGCCAGGCTGCAGAGCGTTTCGGTGGAGGGGAGAAATTCGACTCTGACCAACTCCCTGATGATCTGTTCGCAGAGCAGGCTGAGCGCCGTGTGCGTTTAGGTTTTTTGTTGGGCGCGACGGTAAAGAAAATGGGCTTGGAATCAGATGCGGATCGCGTACGTGGATTGATAGATCAAATGGCTTCAGCCTATGATGATCCAAAAGAAGTTGTAAATTACTATTATTCGAACGATGAAAATTTAAGGCAGATCGAAGCGCTTGCTGCAGAGGAGCAGGTCGCTGAAAAGCTCCTTGAATCTGGTAAAACTAAGTCCATTGATATGTCTTATGCCGACGTTATGAAGAATCGTCAAAGCTAACAGTCAGTTTCAAGGAAAATGTATGACAGGTTTAGTTCCAATTGTCGTGGAGCAGAGCTCTCGAGGAGAGCGCTCCTA
>CAZFNA010000016.1:0-29312 GCA_964520465.1 uncultured Pseudomonadales bacterium
CAAGTGGGATTGTTGGGATTCCCGAACCTTCAATTACTTCTAGTCTCGATTCAGTTTCGTTCAATTTCGTTTTCACGAAATTATTCAAATCATCCTTGGTGATTCGTCCGCGAGGCCCCGTTGCAAGAACTTGTGAGAGATTTGCGCCAATCTCTCGAGCGAACGCGCGTACAGCAGGACCAGCGTGCACAACTGGCTTCGAAGGCTGGATTGCTGGCTGGTCATCTACTATAGATTCGGGTAGCGGTGACGTAGTAGCCGATTCAGACACTGCTGGTGGAGATGGTTTTGATGCATGAACATTTGCTACCTGAGAAGTCTCAATATCAGCAATAAAATCACCCTGCGTTACTGAGTCACCTTCTTTGACGGAAAGCGTAATCAAAACTCCACTGACAGGAGATGGAATTTCCATCGATGCCTTATCAGATTCTAATACGATCAATGTGTCACCACTCGACACATTGTCGCCAGTGTTCACGCTGACCTCAATTACTGTTACACCATCATCACTTCCTGTATCGGGAACAACAACTTTCTCAATGCTACCGGCGGTCATTACGTCCGATCCGCTCTGATCTAATAAGGAGACATCGACAGCAGATGCAGACCCCGCATCCTGAGTCATCTTACTTGCCGTGGTCATTTCACAAATTGGATCATCTTGAGTGACTTGTTGTCCCTCAGAGATTTTAAGGGCGGTAATAATTCCGTCTGCCGGCGCAGGGATCTCCATAGACGCCTTATCCGACTCCAATACAATAAGGGTGTCACCCTCAGCGACTGAATCTCCAACTGCTACAACTACCTCAATGACTGTGACACCATCGGCACTACCAGTGTCTGGCACCGAGACCAACTGGGCGTTACCGCTTGATGGTGCACTTTCAATAGCCTTCGTCGAAACTTCCGAATCCCTAACAGCAATGTTCTCTGGCAGGGATGTCTCTTCCACAAGATTCAATTCACAAATTGGATCTCCCTCATTGACCTCAGAACCCTCGGATAAGTGAACATCGCCAATAACGCCTGAAGACTCGGCAGGTATTTCCATCGATGCTTTGTCAGACTCCAAAACTATTAAGGTATCGCCTTCAGAGACAATATCTCCTTTGGCCACGGCCACCTCAATCACCGTAACACTTGAGGTATCACCAATATCTGGCACACGAACTGTTATCATAATCGGGTTCCTTACAACGTCACCGGATCAAGTCGATCTGGGTCGATTCCAAAATTACGAATAGCTTTACTAACTACCTTAATATCGAGTTTCCCATCCATCGATAGCGCCCTGAGAGCAGCGACGGTTATAAAACGTCGGTCGACTTCAAAATGCTCGCGAAGTTTTTTTCTGGAATCAGATCGACCGAAGCCATCTGTACCTAACGTCACATAGGTAGTTTTTCCGAGAAATGGACGAATCTGCTCTGAATACAATTGAATATGGTCTGTAGCAGCAATAATGGGCGCATCTGATCCACTTAGTAATTCTTCAACATGACTCTGGCGCGGTACTTTGTCTTCGGGATGTAACAAATTATACCTGACAACAGACTGACCATTACGACGTAACTCATTAAAACTGGTTGCACTGTAGACCTCGGCACCCACTCCGAACTCAGCTAACATTTCAGCTGCCGCTTCAACTTCACGCAGAATCGAACCTGAACCCAAAAGCCGTATGCTGTATTTCATTTTTTTTGCTTCTGGCTTAATCAAATACAGGCCTTTGATAATGTTGGGACCACAATCTTTTGGCATATCCGGATGACTATAATTCTCGTTCATCAAAGTGATGTAATAAAATACATTTTGATTCTCGTCGTACATCTCTTTCAGCCCGTGCTGAATAATCACTGCAACCTCGTAGCTGTAAGTGGGATCATATGATCGCTGATTTGGAACTGTTCCAGCAATAATATGGCTATGGCCATCCTGATGCTGAAGCCCCTCACCATTCAGAGTGGTACGGCCTGACGTAGCGCCAAGCAGAAATCCTTTGGCTTGGATATCTCCTGCAGCCCAAACCAAATCACCGACGCGCTGATGACCAAACATTGAATAATAGATATAAAATGGAATCAAAGGCTGATTATGGTTCGCATACGAAGTAGCACAGGCCATCCAGGCGGAAAATGCACCCGCTTCATTTATACCTTCTTCAAGAATTTGTCCGGCACGGTCTTCATGATAAGACAGCACCTGATCCACATCATGGGGAATGTATTTCTGCCCCTCGGTGGTATAAATTCCGAGCTGCTTAAACATCCCTTCCATACCAAACGTGCGAGCCTCATCGGGGACTATCGGCACGATCCGATGACCTATCGTCTTGTCTTTCGAGAGCGTCGACATCATCCGAACAAAGGCCATAGTTGTGGAAATCTGGCGATCACCCGTACTTTTAAGCTGCTGCTTAAATGAATCTAGGCTCGGACACCCTAGTGGATCTTTCCAAGCACGCCTTTCCGGCAAAAATCCACCCAACGAATGGCGTCTCTCCAAAAGGTACTTACTTTCTGGACTCTCCGGGCCGGGGTTGTAGTAAGGCACATCAGACAAATCATCATCACTAATAGGGATAGCAAAGCGATCTCTGAACTGCTTTAGATTTTCAACATCGAGCTTTTTGACCTGATGCGACGGATTAGCTGATTCACCAGATGAACCCATCCCGTATCCTTTCACCGTCTGAGCCAGAATCACCGTGGGTTGTCCCGTGTGATTTGCTGCCAAATGATAGGCTGCATAAACTTTCTTGGGGTCGTGGCCTCCACGGTTAAGCTTTGAAATATCCTCATCTGACAAATCAGAAACCATTTCTTTCAGTTCCGCATATTGCCCGAAGAAGTTATCCCTGGTGTACGAGCCACCTTTTGCTTTACAGTTTTGCAACTCTCCATCGACTACTTCATCCATTACTTTTTGCATTAATCCTTCGCGATCACGAGCAAATAGCGGATCCCATTGCTGCCCCCAGAGCACCTTAATCACATTCCAACCAGCACCACGGAAAACGCCTTCAAGTTCTTGAACAATCTTACCGTTACCCCGAACAGGGCCATCAAGTCGCTGAAGATTGCAGTTTATGACAAAAATTAAGTTATCTAATCCCTCTCGGCCAGCCAGACCGATCGCGCCAGTAGATTCTGGCTCATCCATTTCACCATCACCAAGAAATGCCCACACTTTTCGCTTAGGTTGGTCAGACAACCCTCGGTTTAGCAGGTACTTCATCACATGAGCTTGGTAAATTGATTGAATTGGTCCAAGCCCCATGGAGACAGTAGGAAACTGCCAGTAATCAGGCATTAACCATGGGTGCGGATAAGAAGATAAGCCATCACCATCGACCTCACGACGGAAATTATCTAATTGCTTCTCAGACAAGCGACCTTCAAGAAATGATCTGGCATAGATTCCGGGGCTGGCATGCCCCTGAATATAGAGAAGATCTTGCCCGTCAGTATGATCGGAGCCCTTCCAAAAATAGTTAAATCCAACCTCATACAGTGTTGCTGCCGATTGATATGTCGCAATATGTCCCCCTAGATCATCCCCCAACTTATTGGCGCGCATGACCATTGCCAAAGCATTCCAGCGAATCAAGCTTCGAATTCGACGCTCCATAAATAGATCACCTGGCATCCGTGCTTCAGCATGCACAGGGATGGTATTGCGATAAGGAGTGGTCATGGCGACTGGTAGTCGAGCGCCTTCCTGACTAGCTCGTGCTACAAGTTGGTTTAGCAAATAAGCCGCCCGGTCAGCGCCTTCATGTTCCAAGACAGACTCGTATGCTGCAAGCCACTCTTGAGTTTCAACTGGGTCTTGGTCAATTATCATTGGCGTATTCGCCATATTCTCACCTCATTGGGTCGGTTGGTGATTAGCGGCATCTAATTTAAGTCGATTGTGTCAACTATTTTAGATGCCGCAGCTATGTGTCCAAAGGTTTATGGTCCAGTGATTCACTGATGATCAATATATCTCAGCAGGCCTGTCTCCTGACCGCTGCTTTGTAACCAAAAATTTCCATCATCATTTAAAGTGCTCTATGTTTTATGTGTGGTAACGCTAGATCTTGTTTTTTTGTTCGGTTCAAGTTTAGTTCAACTAAGCCATATTTGATTAGGGCTTCCGGAAGGAAAAAAACTAATCTCATTATATGGAAGATAATTCCATTTTGCGATGCTTGCGTGATGACCCACTGGAGCCTCGCGTCTAATTTTGCTCCACTAATTAAAATAACGTTGCTCCACAATATCATTAAACCAGACGGTCCTTTGGCTCCACCCCAGCGAAAAACGCATCCAAATTATCTAGTGCGCGATCGCCCATTGCTTTTCGAGTTTCTCGAGTTGACGATCCAAGATGAGGTAGCATAAATACATTGTCGCACTGGGCAAATTCGGGATTCCCGCCTGGCTCGGTTTTGAACACATCTAAACCTGCTGCTGCGATATGACCAGATTTTAACGCTTCCAGCAATGCATTTTCGTCAACCAATCGCCCACGGGCTGTGTTAACAAAAACTGTTCCCGGATTCATCCAGCCTATCGATTTAGCGTTGATTAAATTCTCCGTCTCTTCGGTCGCCGGGCAATTTAACGAGATCATTTCAACTGCTTCAAACAATGATCGTATGCTTGGGTGATAAATTGCTCCTCGCTCAAGTCCCTCGGGCAATCGACTGCGATTAGCGTAGTGAATCTCCATATCAAAACCACGCGCGCGACTTGCGACAACCTGGCCAACTCGACCCATCCCAACGATGCCTAGGCGTTTACCAGAAACCTGAATGCCGTTCATTTCGATCGGCGCCCAATGATTCCAAGTGCCCCTCCGGAGCATTTGATCGCCTTCATATGCCCTACGACTAGCACCTAAAAGCAGGAGCAAGGCAATCTCCGCTGTCGCATCAGATAATACATCAGGGGTGTTAGTAACTATAATACCCCTATCTTTTAGGGCCTGAAGATCGCAGTGATCAACGCCAACTGAATAATTGGCAACAATTTTCAATCGATCGGATAGCTTTTCAACGACTCCTGCTGAAAGTAGTTCAGAGTGGCAAATCATCAGCGCGTCCGACTCAAAACTACGACCGATTAATTCTTGTGCAGACATGACGTGGTCATCTTCGTTGACCCAAATTTGGTAAGAGTTTTTAGCACGAAGGAGTACTGGCTCAATCAGTAAACGGGTGATACTTAGATGCGGCATACTTTGATACTCCAACTGTTTTTTTTGTGAACGACCATGATTTTGGAAAACAGTTTCAATATTTCAGTCGCACAGATCAACTTTTATTCCCAAAAGCCTTGCAAGAAAACATTTTACAAAGCACTATCGGTGATCCCATGGATGGACTGTGAGAGCGCGCCGTAATAAACGGTTTGAATGGATTCGCGCTAAAATAAAATTTGATAATAAAAGGTTGTCCGATGAGTAAAAAACTCGACCGCCGTTCTTTCCTGAAAGGAGCTACGGCAACAGCAGCGGCCTCCAGCCTCGGTTTCCCAGCACTAGTAAATGCAGGTGGCCACGGTGGGACCACTCTGAAAGTGCAAGCGGCATGGGGTGGCGGCATTTTCCTTGAAAACGCCCAGTCATACGTGGACCGTGTTCACGCAATGGCAGGCAAAGATCTTAAGATTGATCTTCTCCCTGTAAATTCAGTTGTAAAAACATCCCAGATGCAAGACGCGGTTCACCGCGGCGTGCTCGATGGATGTCATTACGTTCCAGCATACTGGTACTCGAAGTCTAAATCAGCTTCACTTTTTGGAACTGGACCATGCTTCGGCTGGTCATCACAAGAGGTGTTAGGCTGGGTGTATTATGGTGGTGGCCAGCAACTATTTGATAAGTTGATGGGTGACCTTGGACTTAACGTTGTTTCATTCTTTAACAGCCCAATGCCAGCACAGCCTATGGGTTGGTTCAAAGAAGAAATTAAAGACGCTTCTCAAATGAAGGGCCTAAAGTATCGTACTGTAGGCTTGGCGGCAGACGTACTGATGGAAATGGGCATGTCCGTGGTTCAATTACCAGGCGGCGAAATTCAGCCAGCAATGAAATCTGGCCTCATTGACGCTGCTGAGTTTAACAACCCAACATCTGACCGAGATTTCGGAATGCAGGATGTATCTAAGGACTACCATTTAGGATCCTTCCACCAGTCTCAGGAATTCTTTGAGATTTCATTCAACAAGAAGAAATATGAGGGTCTGCCAGCAGAGCTTCAGGCGATCCTGAAGTATGCGTCAGAGGCAGAGAACTCTAATTTCTATTGGCATAACACAAATCGTTACGCCGACGACTTAAAAAATCTTCGTGATCAGGGCGTAAATGTGCATCGCACACCTGACTCAGTAATGGCGAAGCAGCTTGAAGCTTGGGATGTCGTGGTAGACAGACTAAACGCTGAAGATCCATTCTTCAAAGAAGTTATTGAGTCTCAGAAGGCTTATGCGAAGCGCGTTATGGGTTACTTGAACCTGAACCAGCCGGATTACCGGATGGCTTATAACCATCACTTCGGTTAATAGCTAAGCATGTGAAAAACACCCGAGTTATGCTCGGGTGTTTTTGGTTTAGACCAAATAAAGTATTATACTCTTCTCAACATGCCCCAGATTCTGATGCTTGAGTTCACTTAATAACTTAAGACTGTAAATCAAAAAATTTTGGAGAAAATATTGTGGATCGGTTTATTTACTCAATCGAAGGGCTCAACGTATGGGTTGGTCGGGCATTCGGTTGGTGTATTCTAATACTGACACTGTCGGTGTCTTATGAAGTTTTCGTGAGGTACGTGCTAAACGCCCCAACTGTTTGGTCAATGGACATGATGATCCAAATGTACGGAGCGCTATTCTTGATGGCAGGGCCTTACGCATTGGCGCAAGACGCTCATGTCCGTGGTGACTTTTTGTATAGATTATTTGCAGTAAAGACTCAAGCCAAAATCGACCTTGTCTTATACATATTATTTTTCTTCCCCGGCATGCTAGCCCTTTGCTGGTATGGAGCTGAAATCGCTTCAGACAGCTGGAGGTATAAGGAAGTGAGCTGGAACAGTCCTGCTCGAATACAAATTTATTTTTTCAAGACACTCATTCCGATAGCTGGTTTTTTGCTTATGCTCCAAGGCGCTTCTGAAATTTGCAGATGCATAAAAGCAATTAAACAAAATAAGTGGATGGATCGGCTGAGCGACGTAAAAGAGACTGAGCAACGCTTAATGGAAGAAGCAGAAAAACGTGAGGCAAACGCATGACAGATCCCCAAGTAGCAATTTTCATGCTATGTCTATTTATTTTTTTAGTGCTATTGGGTTTCCCTATTGCATTTACTCTGATTGCTATGGGCGTAGGTTTTGGTTACTACGCTTATTATCAGGCGCCTGAATCACTGAGTGATCTGTTTAATAATCAAATTTTCTACTTGCTGAATCAGAATACTTATTCAGTCATGGAAAATGACACCCTAGTCGCGATCCCACTGTTTCTATTCATGGGTTACGTGGTAGAGCGAGCTGATATTGTTGGAAGACTTTTTAGGTCCTTGCAGATGGCGGCCCATAATCTGCCTGGATCGATGGCAATAGCAGCGCTGGTAACATGTGCTGTCTTCTCAACTGCCTCAGGAATTGTAGGTGCGGTTGTGACTCTAATGGGGTTACTTGCATATCCAGCCATGGCTGAAGCGAACTATGACAAGAAGTTTGCAGCCGGGGTCATTTGTGCTGGCGGTACACTAGGCATTCTCATTCCTCCCTCCATCATGCTGATTGTTTACGCCGCCATTGCTGAGCTGTCGCCACTTCGACTTTACGCTGCGGCCATGTTCCCGGGACTACTTCTCGCCGGTATGTATATAGTTTATTCAATTGTTCGAGTAATTATAAATCCAGAAATAGCACCGAAACCACCTAAAGAATCTATTCCTCCCAAAATGGAAATATACAAGGATCTTCTATTCTCGTTTGTACCATTGACCGTCCTCATTGTTACGGTTTTGGGTTCAATTCTCGGCGGTCTGGCGACACCCGCTGAGGCAGCAGCAATTGGAGCTTTAGGCTCAATGATATTAGCTGCTCTTTATCAAGCCCTGACGTGGCGAAAAATTCAAGAAAGTGTGTTTTTATGTGCGAAGGCCACAGCCATGGTCTGCTGGCTGTTTGTTGGATCATGGACTTTTGCTTCAATTTTTTCCTATCTCGGCGGACACGACGTCATTGAGCACTGGGTGCTAGGGATGGATCTTGCTCCATGGCAGTTTCTTGTAATGGTCCAGACAATTATTTTTGTCTTGGGCTGGCCGTTAGAGTGGTCAGAGATCCTCATTATTTTCGTCCCAATTTTCCTGCCGATGCTAGATAATTTTGGGGTGAACCCATATTTCTTTGCGATGCTTGTGGCGTTAAATCTGCAGACCTCCTTCCTGACACCGCCGATGGCAATGTCTGCCTATTATCTAAAGGGCGTTTTAAAGGATCAGATTGAATTGATGGATATCTTTAAGGGGCTGATTCCATATCTTGGTATTGTCCTGTTTAGTATGGTGCTTCTCTATCAATTCCCGGGAATCGCTTTGTGGTTGCCTGACTATCTCTTCGGTGAGTACATCCCGTAATGTCTGACACGCCCCACCAGACGATTACCGAGACAGTAAAAGCTATTGCCGGCGGTATTCTAACCGCCAGGCAGTGGACAGAGCATTGCTTGGAAAGGATCGAAGCTGGCTCTGCAACCGAGGCATGGTCTTTCGTGGATTCCGAACGTGCGCTTAAAAGAGCTGATGAAATGGATCACCTAAGGAACGACGGCAGCGCTTTTGGGGCCTTGCACGGGTGCCCAGTTGGGGTTAAAGATATAATTGAGGTGAAAGACATGCCGCATGGTTGCGGCTCGTCACTGATGGGCGAACTATCCAACTCCAACGCTGCATTAGTTGATGCCCTGGAATCTGCCGGAGCGGTAATTCTTGGTAAGACCCATACAGCAGAGTTTGCAAACTTGCATCCAGCGCCAACAAAAAATCCCCGCTCACAAGAGCATTCGCCTGGCGGCTCCTCAGCTGGTTCTGCGGCTTCTGTGGCTGCGGGCGAGGTGCCTATTGCAATCGGGTCCCAAACTAACGGGTCTGTAATCCGCCCCGCCTCTTTTTGTGGCGTATACGCCATGAAGCCATCTGCAGGAATAATTCCGAGAGTGGGCACGTTTGAGCAATCTCCAACTCTCGATCAAATGGGTGTTTTCGCTACCTCACTTTCAGATATCGCCCTGACCGTTGACGCGTTATCAGTGCATGATAATAGGGATGCACACAGCATAGCCGCGCCGAGACCAGCCTGCCTTGCTGGTTATTTATCAGATGCTCCTATAGAGCCAAATTTCGCAATCATGACGCTGCCATACAGGGACAGACAATCTCGAGCCTGTACCGAGGGGTTTCGTGAACTTGCGGACGCACTTGGAAAACAAGTCGAAATTCTCGAGGCACCATCTGTCTTTAACCAATTAATCGATGCTCAGCAAGTGATACATCTTAAAGAAGCTGCAACCATTTTCAGCACCATGGGATTTATGGGTCACGATCAGCTATCGGATACCCTCAAAGCCGTGTTAAAGAGGGGACACAGCTTTTCAGATGAACAATATCAAGAGGCTTTATTAATAAAATCATCTCTTGACGAATTTTTTAAAAGTTTTTTTGAGGATTTCGATGCGATATTGTCACCCTCAGCAGCAGGAGAGGCCCCGCTGATAGCTGAAGGACATACTGGCGATCCAATATTTTGCTCAATATGGACCCTAGCTGGATTACCAACGCTTAACCTGCCAGTGTTGCAGGGGGAAAATAATTTACCAATCGGCGTGCAGATGATAGGCAGGGCTAAGGACGACGCGAGACTTCTCAGAACCGCGCGTTGGTTTATGTCTAATTTATTTGATGAAGGAGAAATATAATGCTTCCACAACGGCTACAGATTGCGCTTGGCGTGATTGCAACAGCAATATTTGGAACGTTCATTTTCGGGTTAGCACACAGCATTACGATTGGGTTTGCTGGCTTCTGGGGAGGTCTTCCATTTGTCTTGATCGCTCTTTTTGTTTTTGGCATGGCGCTTTATGACCTCTGGGATGAAACTATCAGAAAGAAAAACTGATTCGACTGGTGATATCAGCATCAAATATAAATCAGTAAACACACTAGGCTTTAGTCCCTCTAATAAATAATTATTTTTTAGTTTTTTGATCCTAATAATCGGGGTTATCCGAGATGTCCGTAATTACTTGTATCGATGATCTAAAAACCATCTACCAGCGTCGCGTTCCTAAAATGTTCTATGACTACACAGAGGCAGGAAGCTGGACAGAGCAAACCCTTCAAGAAAATACTCGTGACTTCCAAAAACTACATTTCCGTCAACGCATCGCAGTCGACATGGCGGACAGAACCACTAAGGCCACAATGATAGGCCAGACCGTGACCATGCCTGTCGCCCTAGCTCCTGTAGGTCTGACCGGCATGCAGTGCGCAGATGGTGAGATCAAGGCAGCACGTGCTGCTGAAACCTTTGGTGTGCCTTTTATCCTTTCCACCATGTCCATATGCTCAATAGAAGATGTAGCCGAAGCGACTGACCAGCCTTTTTGGTTTCAGGTCTACACATTGAAAGATGACGACTTCATGCGACGACTGATGGAACGCGCCAAAACCGCAAATTGCTCAGCTTTAGTTATTACAGTGGATCTTCAAATGTTGGGGCAGCGACACAACGACCTTAAAAATGGCTTGTCAGCACCGCCGAAATTAACTATTAAATCTATCGCTAATATGATGACCAAGGTGGGCTGGGGGCTTGAAATGCTCGGAACCAAGCGTCGGTTTTTTGGAAACATCGTTGGGCATGCCAAAGGAGTTAGCGACGCGTCCTCACTTAGCAGCTGGACAGCAGAAGCTTTTGACCAATCTCTCGACTGGAAACGAGTTGGCCAGCTCATGGACATGTGGGACGGAAAAGTCATCTTAAAAGGTATTCTAGATGTCGAGGACGCCAAAAAAGCTGCAAGCCTTGGTGCTGATGCGATTGTTGTATCCAATCACGGCGGCCGTCAGTTAGATGGAGCATCGAGCTCCATTCGGATGTTGTCACACATTGTGGAAACTGTCGGTCATAAAACGGAAGTATGGTTTGACAGTGGCATTCGTTCGGGACAAGACGTTTTAAAGGCTGTCGCACTCGGAGCAAAAGGTACAATGATTGGTCGAGCCTATACATACGGACTTGGTGCACGGGGCGAAAAAGGTGTGACAGAGGCACTAAATATCATTCATAAGGAACTTGATACTACGATGGGCCTGTGCGGGCATCGGCGGTTAAGTAATGTTAACCAAGAGATCTTAATGATCCCTGAAGGCTTTCATCGAAAGTGAGCAAAAAAAATCGACTAACTCGCTATCCTTCGCAGTTACAAGGGCAACTTTTACTTGATCAATGAATTGATTATTGAACGTATCCTTGGAAGTGTCATTCCGGTCTTAATAGTCGTTATGATCGGCTATAGCTATGGTCGATTGCGAAATCCAGACATGTCCACAGTCAACAAAATCTGTATGGAACTTCTAGTGCCTATCTTAATTTTTTCTGTTCTAGCATCTAAAAATTTAGATTTAGCGAATTACAGTACTTTAGCGCTGGGTACCATCCTCGTCGTTTTGGGATGTGGTCTCGCTACATGGGTGTTCTGTTTGATATTTAAGATTCAACCAAAAACATTCGTACCACCTATGATGTTTACGAACACGGGAAATCTAGCATTTCCGCTTGTTCTCTTGGCCTTCGGCGAGAGCGCGATGCCTGCGATTGTTGTGATTTTCATCACCTCACAGTTTCTTCACTTCACATTAGGATTCTACATCCTTGACCGTCGTGCAAAACTTATCAATGCGATCTCAACCCCCACAATACTGGCTACGACAGCCGGGATTTTCGTCGCACTTACACCAATCGAAGTGGCCGACGTCATATTGGTACCGATGGATATGTTGGCGCACACAGGAGTGACGCTAGTACTATTTTCTTTAGGCATTCGGATGAAGGACGTTAATGGCAAAGACCTCGGATTAGCGACTACGGGCGCTTTCTTATGTCCAATACTAGGGTTACTTATCGCCTTTGCATTGAGGCCCATACTAGATCTTGATACTGTCCAGTGGAGTGTTTTTATTCTTTTTTCCGCACTTCCACCAGCAGTCCTCTGCTTCATGCTAGCTGAGCGTTACGATCAGGAGCCGGCGCGAGTGGCATCAATCGTCCTCATTGGAAACATCGGAGCGATCTTCTGGATACCGCTCGCCCTCGGATTAGCGCCATCCTTTTAGTTTTGTGGCCTGACCCGACTGTAGTCGAAATCTGCGCCAGGATCGACTTTGCGACCACTCGCAATATCTCTATGGCCCACAATATTTTCTCCTGAGATATGATAAGTCGAACATAGACTTGCACATACGTCGCTTAGCACCCCATATTGGGCTCCAGTGAAGGGTCCCTCTTCGGGCCCTATTAGCTCGATCCCAATGCTAAAATCATTGCAACTTGACCGTCCTTCAAATTCAGAAAATCCCGCATGCCATGCGCGATGGTTGAAAGCAACTGGCTGATACATTGCACCATCAGTTCCGATCACCAAATGTGAGGAAACTCGCAGCCCGTTCAATTGATCAAAATACGGCGCTGAGTCGTGATCTAACTGCCCCTGAAAAAACGATAACACTGGCAACGGGCTGAACAATCCTGGCGGTAATGAGATGCCATGAATAACAATCAAACTGATCTCATGATTCGGCCTTGAGTCAAAATGTGGGCTTGGAACCCAAAAAGCATCAGAAAAACGATCATTCTTCATAGCACAAACGGTATCCATCTTGTTACATTACCTCTTTTAATTTTTGGATGGTACCTTGACTTCATTACCTCTCATCGTAGGATTTGGTGGCATAAACGCTGCGGGCCGAAGCTCAGACCATCAGGCATTCAGGCGTCTTGTCATGGACGAGCTCGTAACAACTGAAAAAACTAGGACCATTAATCAACTTGGAGCGCTTATGGGGCTTAGCCCTCAAGCGTCTTCAAACAGCGCGCAAGCACATCATGTGCTTGAAAATACACTGATCAGACGGATACATCCCGACTGGTTTAATCCAGATGAAGTCCCTATTCATCGCTTAGGGCACACTACAGAACCCACATCCATCTGGCTTAGTGCTCTACAAGTCCCCAATCAACTACCACAGGGGTGGAGTCTTGGAAGGAAAGAGGGTCGCCTGACTGAGTATGTTGTTGCACCTGGCGACATTCTAAAACCCTGCACTCGAGACCTATCTGTAAAGGCTGCTGGTATGGCCCCGACAGGGTTTAAACCTAATATGTTTTATCCATCCCGCAACCATCCGAGAACTTTGCAACTAGCCTTATTTGCCTTATCCGACTGCTGGCTCAGCTCGGGACTTCAGTGGACTGAAATTAAACGGCATATTGCACCAAATGAAGTAGCAGTATTCGCAGGGTCATCGATCGGTCAGATGGATGACTCGGGCTTCGGTGGGATGCTAAAAAATTCCTTGCTCGGAAAGCGCACAACATCCAAGCAGTTACCTCTCGGATATCCACAGATGCCTGCCGACTTCAGCAATGCTTATGTGTTGGGGAGCCTCGGTCGATCTGGTGCGACCATGGGGGCCTGCGCTACTTTTCTTTATAACCTAAACAATGCTGTTGATGGCATTCAAGAAGGCCGATACCGGATTGCCGTCGTCGGGGGTGCCGATTGTCCCATCACCCCCGAAGTAATTGAGGGCTTCCGTGCCATGGGTGCTCTAGCCGAAGATCAAGGATTACGTAAACTAGATGGCTTAGCTGACAACGATACCCCAGACTATAATCGAACCAGCAGGCCATTTGGACTGAATTGCGGGTTCACCATAGGTGAATCGAGCCAATATGTAATTCTCATGGATGACCGACTAGCACTGGAACTCGGCGCAACGATTTACGGCTCAATCCCCACGGTAGTGAGTCACGCTGACGGAGGCAAGCGCAGTATCTCAGCCCCAGGGGCTGGGAACTACCTTACACTGGCTCAGGCTGCAGCAAGTATCCGAGATCTACTTGGACAAGATGTGTTGGCCCAAGAAACACTAGTTCAGGCTCACGGCACGAGCACACCGCAAAATCGACGTACCGAGTCTGATGCCTTATCACGCGTTGCCCAGGCATTCGGTATTGAAAACTGGTCCGTTTCAGCTATTAAGAGTCAGCTCGGGCACTCACAGGGAACAGCCGGAGGCGATCAGTTAACAGCCAGCCTTGGGGCTTTTGCCATGCAAATTGTACCCGGAATTCAGAAAACAAAAGAGATAGCGCCGGATGTAGAGACCAGCGGATTGGATTTTGTGATGGAGTCACGAAAACAACCAATATCTGCTGCTCTCATTAACGCGAAAGGATTCGGGGGCAATAACGCTACTGCCGCCGTTCTATCGCCTTCTGCAACTAAGAAATTGTTAAAAGCTCGTCATGGCCATGTCGAAATCAATGGGTCTGATGAAGTGCGACAGAGGCAGGAAGACTATCAACACAAGATTGATCAGGGCACTATCCAAATTCTTTACAATTACGGCGAAAACATCGTCGAAGGCTCGGATCTTGACATCAATGCTAACTCAATCGATGTGCCTGGCTTTGGCTCGACTTTGCAATTAAACCTAGCAAAAATTAAATATTCAGACCTGATCAAATAACAATTGCAAACCAAAGACGAACGCGTCTTCTCTGCCGTCTACAGAAGGATAGTAGTTTCTTCGTCTTCCAATCTCATTAAAACCATGCCTTAGATACATCTGAATAGCCTTCTTGTTCGACTCTCGAACCTCCAGAAATATTTGACGAGCCCCCTGAGCCAGAGCATCCTCAATCAAGTGGGTCAGCATCTGGCTACCAAAGCCTTGCCCTTGGAGCTCGGGATCGACAGAAAGATTTAGAATATGGGCTTCATCTTGAGTGATTGACAAAAATGCTTGGCAAACATGTCCTTCCTGATGATAATTTTTACCAAGCCAAATGCGGTACAACACCGTGGTGCATCCACCAATAATCGCTCGTGACCAAGGAAATTCATAAGCCCGATTTTCCAGATCGCATACAGCATCTAAATCAGAATCCCTCATCAACCAAAAGATTAATTGATCAGTCATAGATCCGCTCTTTGATGGCCTCCCAGGCTTCACGTTTAGCGTTTGGAGAGACTGCCAATTGTTCAATTGTTGGGAGAAACAACGCATCTAAAAAAATATCTTTTAGATCTACTTGAGCGACAGATAAGACGATCAAGGGTTCGACTGCATCAGTCTCAGCCCAGCGCCGATGTAACCAAGCATCGACAGCCTGAAGAGCAGCCGCCTGACTCTGGTCCTTAATCCCTTTGATCGGCCAATGAAAATATTGCCAATCTACGTCGGATACCGATCCTGTTAGCACACGCATCACATCAGCACACAGCCCTGTCAACCGGCCTTCCAACATGCCCCCAGCCCACTTGGGCAGCTCACTAACTAATAAAACATCCCCAGAAACGGCACTCACCAATGAAAATTTGAATTCTTCAACACCTAACTCTTCGGTCTCGTTATTATCCTCTACTTTATTTTTAGTTTCCGAGAGACCGGCACTGTCCAAAGAATCAATCTTCTGTTTCAGCTCAGGATTTATAAAGTCAGGGTTAGCAGGATGCATCGTCTGTTGAACCAATATTGAGGACATTGGAGCTACGCAACGATCACGCAGTAAGACCACCGGGATGTTCATCGCATCAAGAAGCTTGCGCGATTCAACTGGTGAAATTATCTGCATCAAATTCCCTCGGATTTCTGAGGATGCTTTTTCTCTAAGGGCTTTTCGATGAGATTTAATGCATGGAGATACGCCTTAGCTGAGGCAACAACGATATCTGTATCAGCTCCAAGTCCATTAACAATTCGTCCCGAATGCTCTAGACGTACGGTCACTTCACCCTGGGAATCTGTACCAGTAGTAATCGCGTTCACAGAGTACAATTGTAAATCACTTCCTGACTGAGCTACTGATTCGATGGCTTTGTAGACTGCATCAACTGGCCCATCACCCCGTCCCGATACGTCGATTTCTGAGCCATCTACATTCAGCTTGATATACGCGGTGGAAGACGCTCCAAGCTTCGATGTGACCTCTAGATCAAGCAGTTCATACCTTACATCTTCTGCATCATTTTTTTGTGTGTTCATAAGTGACTGAAGATCTTCATCAAAGATTTCATGCTTGCGGTCAGCAAGATCTTTGAAGCGCACAAAAGCCTCATTGAATGCTTTATCATCAGGAAGTTCAATACCCAGTTCATTTAGACGTGACTTAAACGCAGCCCGCCCCGAGTGCTTTCCGAGAACCATTTTATTTGTATTCCAACCTACATCTTCTGCTCGCATAATTTCGTAGGTCTCACGATGCTTTAAGACGCCATCCTGGTGAATCCCTGACTCGTGTGCAAAAGCATTTGCTCCAACAATTGCCTTGTTTGGCTGCACTGGAAATCCAGTGATCGATGAGACGAGGCGAGAGGCGGGAACTATATGCCGGGTTTCGATATCGGTTTCGACGTCAACAATATCTGAACGGGTCTTGACCGCCATCACTACTTCTTCAAGAGAAGTATTTCCAGCACGCTCACCAAGACCATTGATCGTACATTCAATCTGACGACATCCAGCGCGGACAGCCGCAAGCGAATTTGCAACCGCTAACCCCAAATCATTATGGCAATGTACTGAAAATATAGCTTTATCCGCATTAGGAATTTTAGTCAGCAGTTCTCTAATCGTATCTTCAATTTGAAACGGCAAGTTGTATCCAACCGTATCGGGAAAGTTACAGGTTGTCGCACCAGCGTCGATTACTGCCTCAAAAACGCGGGCTAAAAAATCTAAATCCGAGCGGCCAGCATCTTCGGCGGAAAACTCAACATCATCCGTGTACTGACGAGCTTTCTTAACAGCGTGAACAGCTTGCTCCACTACTTGATCAGGATTCATTTTCAGCTTGTGCTTCATATGAATTGCGCTGGTGGCAATAAATGTGTGAATTCGTCTTCTTGGAGCAGCTGCTATGGCTTCTGCTGCCACCTCAATATCCCTATCCAGTGCACGAGATAAACTGCAGACTATCGAGTCTTGAACTGACTGGGCAACAGCCTTCACTGCCTCAAAATCTCCCGGGCTTGCAACAGCAAAACCGGCTTCAATTACATCTACACGAAGCCGCTCCAATACTTTTGCGATACGCACTTTCTCATCACGCGTCATTGAGGCGCCAGGGCTTTGCTCCCCATCACGAAGAGTCGTATCAAAAATAATTAACCGATCTTTCGCCATCTTAATCTCTCCAACGGTTCAAACCCGCTTGGCTTAACAATATAAAAAAAAGAAATGGTATGCGAAAACAATTAACTGCCCATTAGGGCAGTCGTATGCTGGTCACTAGCTTAGAAGTCACGAATTCTCTATTCATAGTTTGGAGCATGCCAACGAACATCGTATCGCGCAAGTCAGTTTTTTGATTAATCGAATTTGCGCGACACAACAAATGCGTCAGGCGCCCTCGACAATTCGAAAATCTCGATCGACACCATCGGCCAACGCTGCAAGTGCTTCTTGATAGTCATCGGAGGCATAGGCATTCTGAGCTTCCTCCAAAGAAGGCCATTCTACAATTACAGTGCGTCCCTTAACTCCAGAACCTGATGCGTAAGCAGCTGGTCCTCGCACTAAAAAACGCCCTCCTTGACTTTCAACTGCAGGCTGGGCGAGTTCCGCATAGCTTCCAAGCTTAGCCTCATCAAAAATTTTGCGATAGCAACTGATCCAGTATCCTTTTTGCATTTTCTATCCTTTTAATTTGTATGGTCTTGAGTCAATCCAACTAGCCATCTTCATTCCGCCAAGGGTGCTAGATGCAACAAAACCAATTAATACGATCATTTCGAGTAGGTGTTCTGACCCTGGTCGGAATAATAAGACCAGAATAAAGCTCACTACAAAACCTACACTTCCATAGATCACTTGACGCTTTGCCTGATTTTCAGGAACCTCTGGAACATACTCGTCAATTATTCCACGCTTACTTTTTTTCTTCCGTAGCACGTTGCATCCTATTCATTTTCTTTTTTAGCCAAAGCCCTGGACCACTTAATAGGTAAAGACCTGTCAGTAAAAATAATACTCTGGGTGGATCTAGCGAGACAAACGCAAAACTCAAAGCCCCAGCCATGATTGCAAGCAGCGGAACCCGCGCCTTGAGATCTGAATTCTTAAAAGAGGGATATGGCACCGAAGACACCATCAGTAAGCCACAGAGTGCGGTTAGGGTCACCATCGTAAGCGCAACAGTCTCTCCCTGAATATTAGAGTCCACTAATGTCCAAACGGCTGCCGCCAAAAAGTACGCAGCGGCTGGGCAGGCCAGGCCAACAAAAAAATTGGAATCAATAACTTCACGCTGTATGTTAAATCGGGCAAGCCGCAATGCCGCCCCAGCCACGTAAATAAATGCTGCCACCCAACCCAATTTTCCAAGCGCAGATAGGGACCAACTGAAGACTAATACTGCAGGGGCGACACCAAAGGCCACCACATCACTCAACGAGTCATACTGGGCTCCAAACTCACTCTGGGTATTCGTTAAACGAGCTACACGTCCATCTAGGCCATCAAACAAACCTGAAACCAAAATAGCAATTGCAGCTGTTTCAAATAATCCAACACCCTGATAAACGGCGCGTGTGGCAGTAATAATAGAAAAGAAACCGGCCAGTAGACCTGCTGTTGTAAGGAGATTAGGGAGGAGGTAAATACCTTTTGACTGTGTCATCAAAAAAAAGCGGGCTTGGCCCGCATTTAATTAGTTCTTATCTTTATCAACCAGTTGGTTGGCAGCAATCCAGGGCATCATCGCCCTGAGCTGTTGCCCTACCAATTCGATTGGATGAGCCGCATCATTGCGGCGGCGAGCTGTCATTGAAGGATAATTTGTTTGCCCTTCGTTAATAAACATCTTCGCGTAATCACCATTCTGAATGCGGCGTAATGCCTCACGCATCGCATACCTAGATTCTTCGTTAATAATTTCAGGACCTGTAACGTACTCTCCATACTCTGCATTATTGGAAATCGAATAATTCATGTTAGCTATACCGCCTTCATACATAAGATCTACGATTAGCTTGAGCTCATGCAAGCACTCAAAGTATGCCATTTCAGGGGCATAACCGGCCTCAACCAGTGTTTCAAAGCCTGCTTTTACAAGCTCCACACACCCGCCGCAAAGGACTGCCTGCTCACCAAATAAGTCAGTTTCTGTCTCGTCTTTAAACGTTGTTTCAATGATCCCGGTGCGCCCTCCACCGATCCCAGCCGCATAGGACATCCCAACGTTTCTGGCATTTCCCGATGCATCTTGATGAATCGCTACCAAGTCAGGAACACCACCGCCACGAACATACTCGCTACGAACTGTATGTCCAGGAGCTTTAGGAGCAATCATAATGACGTCAAGATCACTCCTTGGAATTACTTGATTATAATGAATTGAAAAGCCATGCGAGAATGCTAGCGTCGCTCCTTTCTTAATATTTGGTTCAATTTCATTTTTATACAATTCACCATGGAATTCGTCCGGTGTTAGGATCATAACCACGTCAGCCTGCGCAACAGCCTCAGAAACAGGGAGCACTCTCAAACCATGTGCTTCCGCCTTCGCAATAGAAGATGACCCAACACGCAAGCCAACCGTTACATCAACGCCTGAGTCCTTTAAATTACAAGCCTGCGCGTGGCCTTGTGATCCATAGCCAATAACCGAGACTTTTTTTGATTGGATAAGCGATAGATCACAATCCTTTTCGTAATAAATCTGCATGAATTAGTTTCCTTTGTTTAATTTGGTTGCTTACACAGACAAGACGCGTTCACCGCGTGCGATACCACTAACTCCGCTTCGCACTACTTCTAAAATCGCTGGAGCACCGACGGCATCAATAAATGCGTCCAACTTATCACTGGCGCCGGTGAGCTGGACTGTATAAATTGCTGGGGTGACGTCAACAATTTGACCCCGGAAAATGTCACAGGTGCGCTTTATTTCGGCGCGCTGTGCCCCCGTAGCTTTAATTTTAGCCAATAGAAGTTCCCGCTCGATGTAATTCCCTTCAGTCAGGTCTACGAGTTTCACAACATCAATCAATTTGTTCAAATGTTTTGTGATTTGCTCTACGACTTCATCTTCACCGATCGTTGTAACTGTCAGCCTAGATAATGTTGCATCTTCTGTTGGCGCAACTGTTAATGACTCGATGTTATAACCACGCTGCGCAAAGAGACCAACCACACGAGATAACGCTCCAGGCTCGTTTTCCATAAGGACCGATATAATATGTCTCAATTGGTACGCTCCGTCTTACTCAAAATCATATCTTTCATCGAGCCAGTTGGTATCATCATTGGGTACACGTGCTCATCTGGATCGATGTCAATATCCATAAACACCAATCGATCCTTTAGACCAAAACACTCCTCCATTCTTGATTTCAATTCAGAGGGCTCAGTGACCTTCATTCCAACGTGACCATAAGCCTCGGCTAATTTGACAAAATCGGGCAGCGAATCTTGATAAGTGGATGCTGCATAGCGTCCACCATACTGCATATCTTGCCACTGCTTCACCATGCCTAGCGCACCATTATTTAAATTAATAATTTTGATTGGCATATTGTATTGCGTGCAGGTGGACAACTCTTCGATACACATTTGAATTGAGCCTTCACCCGTGACGACTGCCACCTGACTTCCTAGATGCGCCAACTGGACACCCATAGCTGCAGGAAGGCCAAAACCCATCGTCCCAAGACCGCCGGAATTGATCCACCGTCTCGGTTTATCATACTTATAATATTGCGCAGCAAACATCTGGTGCTGGCCAACATCTGAGCAAATAAATGCGTCACCTTTGGTAACTTCATACAGAGTCTGGATTACATCCTGAGGCATTATTTTTTCTCGACGCGTAAAGCGTTCGCCAGTCCACAATCCATGTTTATTTCGCCACTCGTTGATCGTTTCCCACCAGCTACCAAGTGCTTGCTGGTCAGGCTCTATACCCAACTGATCCAACATTTCTATCATATCGGTGAGCACTGGCTTGACCGGCCCAACCAATGGAACTTCGATACGACGAACAGTTTTTTGAATCGACGTAGGATCAATATCGATATGCACGATGCGAGCATTCGGGCAAAATTTCTTTGGATCATTCGTTACCCGATCATCGAAACGGGCACCAACAGCAAAAATCACATCGGCTTGATGCATTGCCTGATTTGCTTCATAAAACCCGTGCATACCCAGCATTCCAATAAACTGATCGTCAGAGCCTGGAAATGCGCCAAGACCCATGAGCGTATTGGTAACAGGGTAGCCGAGCCGCCTAGCCAAAATAGTTAATTCAGTCGAGGCATCACCTAAAACTACGCCGCCGCCGGCGTAGATGACAGGACGCTTTGCTTCAAGCAACAGCTCAAGAGCCTTACGTACCTGTCCAGCATGCCCTTTCAACGCCGGCGTATATGACCGAAGTTTAACAGTTTGCGGATACTCAAACGGACGTTTCTCTGCTGGAGCTGTCATATCCTTTGGCACATCCACCACAACAGGGCCCGGACGACCCGTTTTTGCAATGTGGAATGCCTTCTTCATAACGCCAGGGATTTCCTCGATAGAACGCACCAAAAATGAATGCTTCACGATTGGTCGACAACAGCCAATCATATCGGTCTCTTGAAACGCATCACTACCAATTAGGTGGCTCGGTACGTTGCCTGACACGACCACTAAAGGAATTGAATCCATATAGGCTGTCGCTATGCCTGTAATTGCATTAGTCGCGCCCGGGCCTGAGGTCACAAGAGCGACGCCAACTTCGCCGGTGGAGCGTGCAAAACCATCGGCCGCATGCACCGCTGCCTGCTCGTGCCGCACCAAAATATGCTCAACCGCATCCTGCCGATACAACGCATCATAGATGTGTAAAACAGCGCCTCCAGGATAGCCAAAAATTACTTTGACCCCTTCTTCTTTAAGCGCGCGCATGATCATCTCACCGCCAGAAAGAATTTCCAATTCCGAGCCTCTTCAACAAAATATATATGATAGACCTAGAATTGTGACACTCAGAAACCGCGTGTCAACAGACAGGCTGGCGTATTTTAGCTTGAGCAGATAATTCGACCGTCAGTATCGAGCTTTGCATGGATTAAATCTCCTGGCGAAAACTCCCCCTTTAGCAACGCTTCTGCAAGCGGATTTTCGAGGCATACTTGGATTGCGCGCTTCAAAGGCCGGGCACCATAGGCAGGGCTATAGCCTGTATCACAAAGTTTTTCAACAACTTCATCTGATAGCTCTAAATTGTAGTCCATATCATTAAGGCGTGCTGTTAAATAGGATATTTGTACATCCAAAATATTACGGATGTGATCTCGTCCCAAAGCATGAAATACAACAGCCTCGTCTATGCGATTAATAAATTCAGGACGAAAATAATTACTAACAACTCCCAAAACAGCCCCTCGAATCAATTCATGAGGCTCTCCAACCATGTCCTGAATCAGATCAGACCCCAAATTGGATGTCATCACGATTACTGTATTTGAGAAATCTATAGTGCGGCCCTGGCCATCTGTCAGCCGGCCATCATCGAGCACTTGCAATAAAATATTAAAAATGTCGGGGTGTGCTTTTTCGACCTCATCCAGCAACACAACCGCATAGGGTCGACGCCGAACTAATTCTGTTAAGTAACCGCCTTGCTCATACCCAACATATCCAGGAGGCGCTCCAATTAAGCGAGCAACTGAATGCTTTTCCATGAATTCAGACATATCAATCCGGATCATCGCGTCTTCAGAATCAAATAAAAAGTCAGCTAAGCTTTTACACAACTCAGTCTTGCCAACACCAGTTGGCCCTAAAAATAAAAATGATCCATTAGGTCGTTTAGGATCAGACAGGCCTGACCGGGAACGTCTCACCGCCTGGGAAACAGCCATCACAGCTGGATCTTGACCGACGACTCGCAAATGTAGAGCATCCTCCATGTGTAATAGCTTTTCTTTTTCCGCTCCGAGCATTTTCGATACTGGAATACCGGTTGAGCGGCTCACAACCTCAGCGATCTCATCTTCCGTCACCCGAGAGCGAACGAGCTTAGTCTCACTGGGCTTATTTAACTCTTGAGCATCCTGCATGCGCTTTCTAAGCTCAGGAATCACTCCATACTGAATCTCGCTCATGCGAGCCAAATCACTTGCGCGCCTCGACTGTTCAAGATCTATTTCAGCACGATCTAATTCTTCGTTAATCAACTGAACGCCTTGGTTTTGCTCTTTTTCCACCGCCCAAATGTTTTCTAGCAGACGCGCCTCAGACTCAACCTCAGAAATATTCGCCTCCAGTTCGACCAAACGAGATTTACTCGCCTCGTCTTTTTCTTTCTTCAAGGCCTCGCCTTCAATTTTCAGTTGAATCAGTCGGCGATCGAGTCGATCAAGGTCCTCAGGCTTTGAATCAATCTCGAGGCGAATACGACTAGCAGCTTCATCCATAAGATCAATCGCTTTATCAGGTAACTGTCGATCAGCGATATATCGCTGGGACAACTTAGCCGCAGCAATAATTGCTGAATCTGAAATTTCTACTCCGTGGTGTACTTCATATTTAGGTTTGAGCCCTCGAAGAATAGCGATCGTATCTGCTTCAGAGGGCTCGCCGACTAAAACTTTTTGGAAACGACGTTCCAGCGCAGCATCTTTTTCGAAATACAGACGATACTCGTCTAAAGTAGTCGCGCCGACACAATGCAACTCTCCTCGAGCTAGCGCAGGCTTTAGCATATTGCCAGCATCCATAGCACCTTCGGACTTACCAGCACCAACCATGGTATGAATTTCATCAATAAATAGAATGATCCGCCCGTCTTGTTGTGAGAGCTCCTTTAGAACTGCCTTGAGGCGCTCCTCAAACTCACCACGGAATTTAGCTCCAGCGATCAGTGCTCCCATGTCAAGTGATAAAACCTGCTTGCCCTTTAATCCCCCCGGAACTTCGCCATTAACAATTCGAGTGGCTAACCCTTCGACAATTGCTGTCTTACCTACACCGGGCTCACCAATCAATACCGGATTGTTTTTAGTGCGACGTTGAAGAACTTGAATGGCCCGACGAATCTCTTCATCACGGCCAATTACCGGGTCTAACTTACCTTCAGACGCTCTTGCAGTCAGATCAAGGCAATATTTATCAAGCGCTCCACGATTATCCTCATCATATTCAGTTTCCACAGACTCTCCTCCACGCAGAGCATCAATTGCATCGGACAGGCGATCTTCATCAATAAAGGCAGCCTGAAAAGCTGCCTTTGTCACCCTGTCTTTCGACATCACTGCTAACACTGTCTCAGTCGATAGGTAGGTATCTTTTTGTGCAATCGATTGCTTTTCAGCCAAATCAAGCTGTCGACCCAGGTCCTGACTCATTCGCACTTCAGTGTCTTGGCTGACAACTTTAGCCAAGCCATCTAAGGAGCGTCCAATTTCAGCGATCAGTCGATTGACTTGCCCACCAGCTGAACCAATTAATATTTTACTGGACCCGCCGTTTTGTGCCAAAAGAGCTTTAAGTAAATGCCAAGGTGATATTTCATTATGATCAAGGCGTAATACAAGATTTTGAGCGTCTCGTAATGCCTCCATGAGACGATTTGTTAATTTATCTAACCGCATTAGATAATCCTTTGCTTAAATTAACCCACAAACGTCAATCCTGCGTCGCCAATTAGATGTTGCAAACCATACAAAAGCTATTCAGTAAGCATAATACAAGTCGCCATTCGCCCGGAAACACCATCTCTGCGATAAGAATACCATCGCGAAGATTCGGTGTAGGTGCATTCATCGAGTTGTTTTATAGATCCAATTTGCATGTTTTCAAGAACTTCAAGGGCTATACTCTTCAAATCTGCAAAATAATGATCACATCGACCAGATGGCCGAAAGTAACGTGTCCAGCAAGGCTCCCGAGAGACAAAAGCATCGACAACCTCCGGGCCAACTTCGAAAGCAGAGGGTCCGATGCAGGGGCCTAACCAAGCTGTGACATGTCCCGCCTCAGGAAATGTGGCCAGTGCATTTTCCAACACACCAGAGACCAGTCCCTTCCAGCCCGCATGCGCAACCCCAACCTGTCCTTGAGAGGCAAATAATACTGGCAAACAATCAGCGGTTAAGATGCCTACGGGTCTATCAATCATCTTAGTGACCACAGCATCCGCCTGGATCAGTTGTTCATCTCCATTAAATTCAATGACTCGATTGCCATGTACCTGTTCAGGGAAATAAACAGGTGTTCCAAACCTCGCTTTGAGCTGGAGTCTGTTTTCTATAACTCTTGAATCTTGATCACCTACATGAAACCCAAGATTAA
This sequence comes from uncultured Pseudomonadales bacterium, assembly GCA_964520465.1. Lineage (GTDB taxonomy): Bacteria > Pseudomonadota > Gammaproteobacteria > Pseudomonadales > Litorivicinaceae > HIMB30. Next base: position 25,636 of record CAZFNA010000016.1, read on the forward strand.
AAACACCGTACGGTGCCGGCGAGGAGCCACCAAATGACTGAATAGCAAGAATATGAGGACCAAGGTCGATCGTCATCCATTGATCAGACATCGACACGTTCAAGCTTCTCTATCAGCTCTATTAAATCAGCAGGTATCTGCGCTTCAAAGTCCAATTGATTTCCTGTTGCGGGATGAACTAACCCTAGGCGGTAAGCATGTAGAGCCTGCCTTGGAAATCCTTCAATAAGAACTTGGGCTTCTGCCGTTGCTCGTCCAAGTCCTGGACGTCCCTGCCGATAAACTGCATCTCCAATCAACGGATGTCCAGCGTGGGTCATGTGAACCCGAATCTGATGTGTTCGTCCCGTCTCAAGTTTCACGTCCAGCAAAGCACAATGGGCCGTAGTTGAAACCAGCCGGTAGTGGGTCACCGCGGGCTTCCCTGCATAGACAACCGCCATTTTAGTTCGTTGCAAACGATGTCGATCCATAGGAGCGTCAATCGTTCCCTCGGCACTAGGACGCCCATAAACAAGTGCAAAATACTGACGATTCATACTCCTATCTTTTAGCTGTTTCACTAGTTGGACTTGGGCCGTTAATGAGCGGGCCACTGCCAGAACACCACTAGTATTTTTGTCTAAACGATGAACAATGCCAGCTCTAGGGACCTCTTTAAGCTCAGGAAATGATGCGAGCAAAGCGTTTACCAAAGTCCCTGATGGATTACCATGTCCAGGATGGACAACCAAACCTGCGGGTTTATTCACAATAATTATATCTTCATCAAAATAAATTATATCTAAAGGAATATCTTCAGCCGCCCAATTAATTTGAGGTTCAAGCTCAGCATCAATGACGATCAATTCACCCCCAAGGACCTTGTTCTTGGGCCTGAGGTTGGCTCCGTCAACTAACACGCTGCCCTCACTGAGCCATTGTTTGAGGCGTTCTCGTGAATACTCCGGCATCAGTCGAGCAAGCACCAGATCAATCCGCGAACCAGATTCCTCCAATGGAACTTCAAACTGTGCTTGAATATGTGTTTTGATATATTGATCGTGAGTCATCTATTCATTCATCTGAACAAGGATCCCAATGATAACCCGTACGCTTAGCTTTCTGCTCATCTCAATATTAATGACAGCATGTTCGCTTCTTGAGCCTCAATCCAACCTAAAAAATGAACGCCAACTTTGGGACGAAGCTCAAAAACACTTGGATGGTGTCCGCTATCTGGAGGCCATCACCTCACTCGAGATGTTAGATCGGCGCTTCCCCTTTGGACAGCACTCAGATGGAACTCGACTCGACTTAATTTATGCCTATTTCAAGGTATCAAAATATGAGCTATCGCGACTGACAGCAGACCGCTTTGTTCGACTCAATCCAGATCATCCAGAGACCGATTACGCGCAATACATGAAGGGCTTATCGTCTTATGCATCAAATGACTCAATGGTCTCTAGGTATTTACCCGGCGACGAAACAGGACGAGATATTGGTGGCGCACGCGTTGCAATTGAAGACTTCAAACTACTATTAGAACGATATCCAGATAGCGAGTTTTCTGAAGATGCGACCCTTCGTCTTATCTATATTCGCAATCAATTAGCTGAATATGAGGTCAATGTTTCTCGTTACTATATCCGTCGTGGCGCATATCTGGCCGCAGCAAATCGAGCCCGTCAAGTTGTTGAGGGTTATCCATCAACGCCGGCAGTCATTGATGCATTAATCGTAATGCATTTGGCTTACGAAGCACTGGGTTTGCCCGGGGAATCGCAAGATGCACTATTTGTCTTGTCAAAAAATTATCCAAAGTATGTGACCGGTGAACGGAGTGATCAGAGACTTGCAACTGGAGTTCTTTACGAAGAGGGCGAAACATTAACTAGTATTTTGACTCTCGGGTTTATGGGAAGCGCTGGTAGCCTAGCCGATCGACTCGCTACATTTGGTAAAGCCCGACGGACGGACTCAAGCCGTCGACCTCAGGCCACCCTGCGATCAGCAGACAATCCAAGAACAATCGATGCACCTCGGGTTGTCGATGACGTCTTCTTTTAAGACGACCACCGGTTGGCAATAGGGTACCTCCGGTCACGCCCAAAGCCGCGAGTCGTGACCCGAGGACCTACTGCGGACTGTCTCCGTTTGTACTCGTTTGTGTCAACCAAGTGGCACATGCGTTTGACTTCCGCCTCCTGATAACCTGAGTCGATAATATCGGATGGTGAAAAGTCTGATTCGATGTATAACGCCAAGATTTTATCTAAACGATCATAAGGAGGCAGGCTGTCTGCATCCTCCTGGCCAGGAGCCAATTCAGCGGACGGCGGCCTGATAATCACTCGTTCCGGAATTACCTCATCCTGTCGATTTACATGCCGTGCAAGATCATAAACGCGAGTTTTCCAAACGTCCTTTAGAACTGAAAAACCACCGGCCATATCCCCATACAGAGTGGCATAACCAACCGCCATTTCACTTTTATTCCCAGTTGTTAAAACTAAAGCATGAGTCTTGTTAGACAACGCCATCAAAAGTACAGCCCTGCATCGACTCTGAAGATTTTCCTCAGTAGTGTTTACAGAATATCCTTCAAAAAATGGACTCAATATCTGACTAAACTCACGCACAATGGGCTCAATCGGTGAAATCGAAAACTCACAGGATAATATCTCAGCTTGACGCTTCGCATCTATCACGCTGATATCAGCAGTGTACAGATAAGGCATCATGATCGCATGGACGTTTTCTGCACCTAGCGCATCGACAGCGACTGCCAAGGTAAGTGCTGAATCAATGCCGCCCGATAATCCTAATAATGCCTTGCTAAATCCAGTTTTTTTGAAGTAATCCCGAACACCTGTTACGAGCGCTTGATATAGAAGCTCATCTTTTTCTGGAATTGGCTCAAGACGCCCAGTTACAAGATCCTGACCGTCCCAAGAAAGATCCAAAGTATCTTCCATAAAGAACCCTGCTTGCGACACAATCTCACCAAAACGATTGGTTGCAAATGATCCTCCATCGAAGACCAGCTCATCTTGGCCACCAACTAAATTAACATATGCAATAGGGATCTGATTTAGCTTAGAGCGATCAGATAGGAGTCGATGCCGCTCTTTTATCTTATTTTCGGCAAATGGAGATGCATTCACTACAAAGATAAGATCAACATTCCGCCGACACGTCTCCTCAAAAATTTCCTGGATCCAAACATCCTCGCAAATCAAAAGTCCGATTTTCAATCCTTCCAATTCATAAACGACAGAACCTTCTCCAGCAGCAAAGTAGCGACGCTCGTCAAAAACTTTATAATTAGGTAGCGATTGTTTATGGTATGAACAAATTTGCCGACCGTCACAAAAAACGAGCAGGCTATTAAAAAGAGATGCAGGCTGTGCGCTCGGTTTACCTGCAGTGGAATTGTTAAACTCATTCGGCATCAGACTAGGACTTCCAACAAATAAAGTGATGCCACGGCTTATCTCACAAAGAGTGCGTTCTGCACTTTCCAATTTATCTAACAATGCTGGACGTAGCAATAAGTCTTCTGGAGGATACCCAGTCAGCGCAAGTTCTGGCGCCACTAAAAGAATAATACCATCGGTTCGCGCCTTTGCAGCAGCGTCTGAAAGCTTATCTAGATTCGACTCAAAATCACCGACTATAGAATCCATTTGAAG
>CAZFNA010000017.1:0-29147 GCA_964520465.1 uncultured Pseudomonadales bacterium
CCCAATGATGACTGGCGCTGGCACATGTATGACACCGTCAAAGGGTCAGATTACATTGGGGACCAAGAAGCGATTGAGTACATGTGCTCTGTGGGTCCGGAAGCAGTGTTCGAACTCGAGCATATGGGGCTACCCTTTTCCCGTTTTGAAAATGGACGAATTTATCAGCGTCCATTCGGCGGTCAGTCGAAGGATTTTGGACATGGTGGGCAGGCTGCACGAACCTGCGCTGCTGCTGACCGGACAGGTCATGCTCTGTTGCACACCCTATATCAAGCCAACCTAAAAAATGAGACAACCTTTCTAAACGAATGGTTCGCTGTAGATTTAGTTCGTAATCAGGATGGCGTCGTTGTTGGTGTCGTAGCCATTGAGATTGAAACTGGTGAAGTCGTGTTTGTCGAGTCGAAGGCAACTGTTTTGGCAACAGGTGGTGCTGGTCGTATTTATGCATCGACAACAAATGCACACATTAATACCGGAGACGGCGTGGGTATGGCCCTTCGGGCCGGTTATGCGGTTCAGGATATTGAAATGTGGCAGTTTCACCCAACCGGCATCTATGGTGCGGGTACTTTGGTCACTGAAGGGTGTCGCGGTGAGGGCGGGTACCTGATTAACAAAGACGGGGAACGCTTCATGGAGCGTTATGCACCAAATGCTAAAGACCTAGCAGGCCGTGATGTCGTAGCACGGTCCATGATGACTGAGATTCTTGAAGGTAGAGGCTGTGGTGAGCACGGTGACCACGTGTTTCTAAAATTGGATCACTTGGGTAAAGAGATTGTACATTCGAGACTGCCCGGTATTACAGAGCTTTCTAAAACTTTTGCGCATGTAGATCCGGCTGTGTCACCGATCCCTGTAGTTCCAACTTGTCACTATATGATGGGCGGTATTCCGACCAACGTAAATGGGCAGGCCATTAACCAAGTCAATGGGAAAGATGAGGTAATTCCAGGATTGTATGCGTGTGGTGAAGCTGCGTGCGTATCTGTCCATGGAGCAAATCGTTTAGGTGGAAATTCACTGCTTGATTTGGTGGTCTTCGGCAGAGCAGCGGGTCTCTTTATTGAGGAACAGCTCCACCAAGGCATTGAGCATAGACTGGCCTCTGAAGACGATATTGATCGGGCGACTAGTCGCTTGAACCAATTGGATTCAAATAGTAACGGTGAAGATACTGCGACACTTAAGAAAGAGTTGCAGGCCTGCATGCAGAGTTACTTCGGCGTCTTTCGTGACGGTGAGTACATGAAAAAGGGTCGAGAACAGTTAAACGTGATGCGTGAGCGAATTTTAAATATTTCAATTACGGATAAATCTAACGCGTTCAACACGGCGCGTATGGAAGCTCTTGAGCTTCAGAACCTATTTGAAGTGGCCGAGGCGACCGCAATTGCGTCGGATGAAAGGACTGAGAGCCGAGGTGCTCACTCGCGCAGTGACTATCCGGAACGAGACGATAAGAAATGGTTGTGTCACTCGTTGTATCATCCTGAAACCAAGGAATTGACTAAGCGTGACGTAAACTTCAAGCCGAAGACAGTGGAAACGTTCCAGCCACAAGTTCGTACGTACTAAAGGGGTATTAAAATGTTGGTCAGTGTTTATCGCTACAACCCTGAAATGGATCGTGAGCCTTACATGCAGGATATTGAAGTGTCGCTCCCCGAAGGGAAGGATATGATGGTGCTGGATGTGCTCAACTTGATTAAGGAAAAAGATCAGTCGTTATCTTATCGTCGGTCCTGCCGTGAAGGTGTCTGTGGCTCTGACGGAGTGAACATGAATGGCAAGAATGGCTTAGCCTGCGTTACTCCGGTGTCTGAAGTTGTGACTAGCGGAAAGTTAGTAGTGAGGCCTCTGCCTGGTTTGCCTGTTGTCCGTGATCTGGTAATTGATATGAGCATATTTTATAAACAATATCATCGCATCAAACCATATTTGCAAAATCCCAACCCAGTAGGAGATCTTGAGCGTCTTCAGTCGCCTGAAGATCGCGCCAAGCTGGATGGTTTATACGAATGTATTTTGTGCGCATGCTGTTCAACTAGCTGCCCCTCGTTTTGGTGGAACCCAGAAAAGTTTGTTGGGCCCTCAGGCTTATTGCAAGCATATCGCTTTTTGGCAGATAGCCGGGACGAAGCCACTGATGAGCGCCTGTCAGAACTCGACGATCCGTTCAGTGTCTTCCGCTGCAGAGGTATCATGAACTGTGTATCTGTGTGTCCAAAGGGGTTAAATCCGACCAAGGCGATTGGCCACATTCGTGATTTATTGCTATCACGGGTCTCTAACTAGTCTAGTTTACACTTCGTTGGATTTGGAGGGTTAGCACAACTGTATTTTTTTAAATACAAGGATGATTGATTTTTTGCAAATGCGGAGCCGATTTTTTATTTAATCTTAGTAGCAAAAAACACCGTGGAATAGGCGCACGCAGAGGCTGGACATCAATAGGTCTATGGAGCTTCGATACAAAGGGGTACATCAATGTCTAAAGACTCAATGCAGGAAAGCTTGAGGTCCTCGCATTTAGCGGGTGGCAATCTTTACTACCTAGATGAGTTATACGAACATTATTTAGCGGATCCAGGCAGTGTCTCTAACGAGTGGCGTGAGTATTTTGATGCTCTTCCTCGTGTCGAAGGTGCGATTATTGGCGATGTTTCACATGCCACCATTCAAGAACAATTTTTACTGCTTGGCAAAGATCGAGACCGCTCAGTTTCTTTGGGTTCAGCCTCAGTATCGGCCGGTTTTGATCGCAAGCAGGTCCAAGTTCAGCGTTTGATAAATGCTTACCGGATTCGTGGCCACCAACAGGCAGTTTTAGATCCCTTAGGGTTAATGGAGCGCGAGCGAGTTCCAGATCTCGAGCTGAGTTTCCATGAGTTATCAGTGGCTGATTTAGATACTGTATTTCAGATGGGTATGCAAAATTTCAACATGCCTGAAGCAAAGCTGAAAAAAATTATTGGTGCGCTTGAAAAAACCTATTGTGGGTCTGTTGGCGCGGAATATATGCACATTGTTGATACTGAAGAGCGCCTGTGGTTGCAGAATAGACTTGAGGGCGTCATGAGTAGCCCGCAATTTCCCGATGATGTAAAAATACATCTTCTGGAGCGCCTCATCGCCGCCGAGGGACTCGAGAAGTATCTGCAATCGCGTTATCCAGGGACGAAAAGGTTTGGCTTGGAAGGTGGTGAATCACTAGTGCCCTGCGTAGACGAGGTAATTCAGCGTGCGGGCTCTCATGGTGCCAAAGAAGTGGTGATTGGCATGGCCCACCGTGGCCGTTTGAATCTGTTGGTCAACACACTTGGCAAGCGGCCTCAGGATTTGTTTGACGAATTCGATGGGAAAGCGGCATTTGATCATCATGGCGATGTCAAATACCACCAGGGTTTTAGCTCGAATGTCTCTACGCCAGGTGGTGAAGTTCACTTAGCGATGGCGTTTAACCCTTCACATCTTGAGATCGTATCTCCTGTTGTTGAGGGAAGTGTACGCGCCAGACAAGATCGTCGGAGTGACCCATCGGGTGATCGTGTGGTTGCAATTTCCATTCATGGAGACGCTGCATTTGCTGGTCAAGGTGTCGTAATGGAGACGTTTCAGATGTCCCAGACTCGTGCCTACAAAACTGGCGGAACGATACATATCATTGTGAATAACCAAGTTGGTTTTACAACCTCAAGGCGTGAAGACTCGAGGTCAACCGAATATTCTACCGATGTAGCGAAAATGGTGCAGGCGCCTATTCTTCACGTCAATGCAGATGACATTGAGGCTGTAAATTTCGTAACTCAGCTAGCTACTGATTATCGTTATGAGTTCAAGAAAGATATTGTTATCGATTTAATTTGTTATCGACGACGTGGTCATAACGAAGCCGATGAACCGAGCACTACTCAACCTTTGATGTATTCCCAAATCAAACAACAAAAAACTACGCGTGCTCTCTATGCGGAGAGACTAGTAGCTGAACAAGTTCTTGAAGGTAGCGATGTAAATGTAATGGAAGACCGGTATCGCTCAGCGCTTGACGCTGGCGAGCCCGTAGTCAAGAGTCTTGTGCGAGAACCTGATAGTAAACTATTTGTCGATTGGTCCGCATATCTGGGGCATGAATGGACTGCTGATCATGACACCAGTTTTCCAATGAAGCGCTTACAGGAACTTGGTAATCAGATTAATACAGTAAAGACTGGATTTGTGATGCAGAAGCAGGTCGAAAAGACCTATGACGATCGGCGAAAAATGTCTGCTGGAGCCTTACCATGTAATTGGGGCTTCGCGGAGACCTTGGCGTATGCCACCTTGATTGATCAAAACGTTGGAATTCGTTTCACTGGACAGGATGTTGGTAGAGGAACATTTTCTCACCGCCAAGCGACCCTGCATGATCAGAAAACTGGCGATTTTTATACGCCGCTTCAGCATCTATCTGAGGAGCAACCAAGGTTCGAGCTTTTTGACTCATATCTTTCAGAAGAAGCAGTGCTTGCTTTTGAATACGGATACGCAACAACAGAGCCTCGTAAACTCACAATCTGGGAGGCGCAATTTGGAGATTTCGCTAATGGCGCTCAGGTAGTGATTGATCAGTTTATTACCTCAGGCGAACTAAAGTGGGGACGTTTGTGCGGGCTCACTATGCTGTTGCCGCATGGCTACGAAGGCCAGGGCCCAGAGCATAGCTCAGCTCGCCTTGAGCGATTTCTTCAGTTGTGCGCTGAGCACAATATTCAGGTATGCGTACCCTCGACTCCTGCACAGGTATTTCATATGCTCAGACGTCAAGCGATTCGGCCTTTGAGAAAGCCATTAATTGTGATGAGTCCGAAGTCGTTACTTCGTAAAAAAGAGGCTGTGTCGACTCTCGATGAGCTTGCTAATGGTAAATTCCAATGCGTCATTCAGGATGTTTCTGGCATTGAACCTAACAAAGTGAAAAAGGTGATCCTTTGTTCTGGGAAGGTGTACTACGATCTAGAGGCATATCGAACTGAGCACGGGATTACCGATCGAGCCATACTTCGCTTAGAGCAATTATATCCGTTCCCAGAGAATGACCTAGTGGAGGCCTTGTCTGTGTATGCGAATATGGATGAGATGGTTTGGTGTCAAGAAGAGCCTATGAATCAAGGCGCTTGGTTTCAAAGTCAGCAGCATATGCTGAATGCAATGTGGCGCCACCTTCCGAATAAATTTTTGCGGTATGTAGGACGTTCAGCTGCAGCGACTCCTGCTGCAGGCGTAATGTCTCTGCATGTCGCTCAACAGCAAGCACTGATAAAAGACGCACTGGAAGGGTGATCGTTACAACAAGTAGCTATTTAAGGAAATATAATGGCAATTGAAATTAAAGCTCCGCAATTTCCGGAATCAGTTGAGGAAGGATCGGTCGCTACTTGGCACAGGCAAGTGGGAGATGCGGTCACCCGGGACGAATTGCTTGTTGATATTGAGACAGATAAGGCTGTGTTGGAAGTTGTAGCCGCTAAAGATGGCGTTTTAATGGAAATTATAAAATCGGATGGTGAAATAGTCTTGTCCCAAGAGCTGATTGGTAAAATTGAGACGCGGGACTCTTCTTCAGCATCTCCTATTGAGAAGAAATCTGAGGTAAGCATCTCTTCATCTGCAATGGAGACTGCTGTAAATCCCGCAGCTAAAAAACTAGCTGACGAAAATAATTTTGACTTAGCAAATGTTGACGGCTCGGGAAAAGATGGTCGGATTCTGAAAGAAGACGTGCAAAGGGCACTCAAAAGCTCTGTTGCTGCAACCGTATTTGCTCCTGCTCCTTCGAAAGAAAAGATACCAGAGGTTGCGCCACTTGCGGGCGAGCGCGTTGAAAAGCGTGTTCCTATGACTCGTCTGAGAGCCACTATTGCTAAGCGGTTGCTTGATGCCCAACATAATTCGGCGATGTTAACAACTTTTAACGAAGTCAACATGAAGCCTTTGATGGACCTCCGGAAACAATATAAAGACCTGTTTGAAAAAACTCACAACGGTACTCGCCTTGGATTTATGGGCTTTTTTGTCAAGGCGGCGGCAGAGGCACTAAAACGGTTTCCAGCGGTTAATGCTTCCATTGACGGGAACGACGTGGTCTACCATGGCTACTACGATGTAGGGGTCGCTGTATCGACTGAGCGCGGCCTTGTTGTCCCCGTATTGCGTGACTGTGATCGGATGTCGATTGCAGAGGTTGAAGGTGGTATCAAAGACTACGCTTTGGCCGCTAAGGACGGAAAGCTTGCGATCGAAGACATGACAGGTGGTACTTTTACAATTACGAATGGTGGCGTATTCGGCTCGTTGTTGTCGACTCCGATCCTCAATCCTCCCCAAACCGCAATTCTTGGAATGCATAAAATTCAAGAGCGGCCAATGGCGGTCAATGGACAAGTTGTTATTCTGCCAATTATGTATCTGGCGTTGTCCTACGACCATCGTATGATTGATGGGAAAGACGCGGTTCAATTTCTGGTCGCGATTAAAAATATGCTGGAAGATCCAGCTCGTATGCTTCTTGATTTGTAATCGGAGAAAACCATGAGTCAACAATTTGATGTCGTCGTTATTGGCGCAGGTCCAGGTGGTTATGTTTCTGCTATCCGCGCAGCACAACTCGGACTCAAAACAGTGTGTATTGAAAAGTGGATTGGCAAGGATGGAAAATCATCGCTTGGCGGAACATGCTTAAATGTCGGGTGCATTCCGTCAAAGGCGCTACTAGAATCATCATTTAAGTACGAAGAAGCTTCGAATGATCTAGCGCTACATGGCGTGACTGTCGGTAAGCCAAAGCTTGATATGGCTACGATGATGAAGCGCAAAGATACAATCGTAGGAAACCTCACCGGGGGAATCGGCGGTCTCTTTAAAACAAACGGTGTTAAGCATTTGGCGGGGACTGGAAAGCTCTTGGCTAATAAGCAGATAGAATTCACGGATCATGATGGTAAAAGTGAAGTCCTGGAGGGAAAACACGTAATCCTGGCGACAGGCTCTGTACCCGTGAATATACCGCCGGCGCCTTTAGTGGACGATCTTATTGTCGACTCGACGGGAGCATTGGAATTTACTAGCGTACCCCAAAAACTGGGTGTTATTGGTGGTGGTGTAATTGGCTTAGAGCTGGGTTCAGTATGGAATCGTCTCGGCTCAGAGGTGACAATTTTCGAGGCGTTGGACGATTTCCTTTCAATTGCCGATCAACAGATTGCAAAAGAATCCCGAAAAATATTTACAAAACAGGGTCTTAATATTCTCACGAGTACGCTCGTTAAAGGTACAGCAATTAAAGGTAAAAAGGTAAGTGTCACCTTCGAGACTCAAGATGGTGAGAAAACTGAAATTTTTGATAAGTTAATTGTTGCGGTTGGGCGAAAGCCATTCACAGATGGATTAATTGCAGATGGCTGTGGAGTGACTCAAGATGAGCGTGGATTTATTGAAGTAAATGAACTATGTGAAACTGCTGTTCCCAACGTGTACGCAATTGGTGATGTTGTGCGTGGCCCAATGCTTGCTCACAAAGGATCTGAAGAAGGCGTGATGGTCGCTGAGCGAATAGCTGGAAAACATGCTCAAGTGAATTACGACACGGTACCTTCTGTTATCTACACGCACCCAGAAGTCTCGTGGGTAGGCAAGACCGAAGAGCAGTTGAAACAGGAAGGTGTTCAATACAACGTTGGAGTTTTTCCTTTTGCGGCTTCAGGCCGAGCGATGGCTGCAAATGAAACTGCAGGAATGGTTAAAATGATTGCGGATAAGGAAACCGACCGGATTCTTGGTGTTCACATCGTTGGTCCGACAGCAGGTGACATGATCGCTCAGGCGGTTATTGCCATGGAATTTGGATCCTCTGCTGAAGACATTGCAATGACCATGTTTGCGCATCCAACCGTTTCGGAAGCACTCCATGAAGCAGCTTTGGCTGTCCATGGACATGCGATTCATGTCGCGAACAAGCGTAAACGTGCGTGACCGTGATAGCGGAGGGTATTCCGTTTTGTTAAGCCGCCGGTCGTAAGCCGGCTTTCTATGGACCTGAGAAATAAGTGACATAAAAGATATGAATCTTCACGAATACCAGGGTAAGGCTTTATTTCGCGAGTATGGCTTGCCAGTTTTAAAGGGCATTGCGTGCGATACCACGGAGGAGGTTCTTGCTGCAGCAAGGCAATTTGGTGGCGACACTTGGGTTGTTAAAGCCCAGGTGCATGCGGGTGGCAGGGGCAAAGCTGGCGGGGTCAAGTTAGTTAAATCAGAAGTGGAGATTCGCGAATTCTGTGATCGACTCATCGGTAGTCGTTTAGTCACTTATCAAACAGATGCAAATGGCCAGCCTGTTTCAAAAATCCTTATCGAACCCTGTACGAGTATTTTATCCGAGTTGTACTTGGGTGCAGTAATTGATCGTTCGACCCGTCGAGTTGTGTTTATGGCATCGACTGAAGGTGGTGTTGAGATTGAGAAGGTGGCTAGAGACACCCCTGATAAAATTCTGAAGGCGGCAATTGATCCGCTTGTCGGCCCACAGCCTAATCAGGCTCGCCAAATAGGATTCAAGCTTGGCCTCAACGCCTCTCAGATAAAGCAATTTATCCGTATTTTTATGACTCTGGGCAAGCTTTTCGATGAAAAAGATGTGGCCTTGATCGAAGTGAATCCACTCGTGATTACAGGAGAGGCAGATCTTCTTTGCTTGGACGCCAAGGTAGTGATCGATTCAAACGCTATGTATCGCCAACCAGAGCTTGAAGCCATGCGTGATCCATCTCAGGAAGATGAGCGCGAAGCACAAGCGGCTCAATGGGACCTAAACTATGTTGCTCTGGATGGCAACATCGGCTGCATGGTCAACGGTGCTGGTCTGGCCATGGGAACTATGGATACTGTTAAGTTATACGGGGGAGCGCCGGCTAACTTTTTAGATGTTGGGGGCGGTGCGACCAAAGACCGGGTGGCTGAGGCTTTTAAAATTATTTTATCTGACTCAAATGTGGAGGCCGTCTTCGTTAATATTTTCGGCGGTATAGTGCGTTGCGATATGATCGCGGATGGCATCGTTGGTGCAGTTGATGAAGTGGGTGTGGAGGTGCCGGTTGTCGTTCGCCTAGAGGGGAATAATGCAGATAAAGGTGCGGAGATTTTGAGGCAGTCTGGGTTAAATATTATTGCGGGCGAGAGTCTGGCTGATGCAGCAGAGAAAGTGGTTGCGGCAGCAGGAGGCGGGACATGAGCATTCTGGTCAATAAAGATACAAAAGTTATTTGTCAGGGCTTCACTGGAAAAAATGGCACGTTCCATTCGGAGCAAGCAATAGCCTATGGTACGCAGATGGTGGGAGGCGTGACTCCGGGGAAAGGAGGTGCGCAACACCTGAGTCTGCCTGTGTTCAACACTGTGGGAGACGCTGTTGAGATAACTGGCGCAGACGCTTCAGTGATCTACGTGCCTGCTCCATTTGTTATGGACTCTATTATGGAGGCCCTAAGTGCTGGTATTCAGATTATTGTGTGTATCACCGAAGGGGTTCCAACCTTAGATATGTTGAAATGCAAGGTCGCTTGTGAAAACTCGGGTGTCGTTTTGATTGGGCCAAACTGTCCGGGCGTGATAACCCCTGACGAGTGCAAAATAGGGATTATGCCGGGTCATATTCATAAGAAAGGTCGTGTCGGTGTCGTATCTCGCTCGGGAACATTGACCTATGAAGCCGTCAAGCAAACGACTGATATGGGGTATGGCCAGTCGACCTGCATTGGAATTGGTGGTGACCCTATCCCAGGATCAAACTTTATCGATATATTGGCTCGGTTTCAGGAGGATCCAGAAACTGAAGCTATCGTGATGATAGGTGAAATCGGCGGCACGGCAGAGGAAGAAGCGGCAGAGTTCATAAAGCATAATGTTACAAAGCCAGTGGTAAGTTACATCGCCGGTGTAACAGCCCCGGCAGGGAAGCGTATGGGCCATGCGGGAGCGATCATCTCAGGTGGTAAAGGTACGGCAGTCGAGAAGTTTGCAGCTCTTGAGGCAGCTGGTGTGCAAGTGACACGAAATCTAGCCGAAATTGGATTAACGTTGGAAGAAGCAACTGGCTGGTGAGCCCTAATAAAATCCAGGTAACTAATTGCTCGACGAAAAGCCCTACGGGATAACGTCTCTTGGGGCTTTTTTAGTTGGAATTTAAGAAAAGGACCCAATAAACGAGAGATTCTTTTAACACGTAATACGGAATGACTGATGGCAAAGAAGGCTGCAAACGAAGAAACCCTAGGATTCCAAACGGAAGTCAAACAACTACTGCATCTTATGGTGCACTCGCTCTATTCCAATCGAGAGATTTTTCTTCGAGAACTGATATGAAATGCCAACGATGCGTGCGATAAACTCCGTTTTTTGTCCCTTGATTCGACCGAATTGATGGGTTCAGACTCTGAAATGTCTGTACGGATCTCGGTTGACCCTGAGAGCAAAGAGTTAGTTATTGCCGATAATGGAATTGGCATGACCCGTGAGGATGTAATTCAGAATCTAGGAACTATCGCTAAGTCTGGGACTGCTGATTTCATAAAGAATCTCTCCGGAGACTCAAAACAAGACGCTAATCTAATCGGTCAGTTTGGGGTCGGTTTTTATTCGGCTTTTATTGTTGCCGATCGAGTGGTCGTAAAAACTCGAAGGGCAGGTGATAAACCTAGCGCAGGTGTTGAGTGGACTTCAGACGGCGACGGTCAATACACTGTAAAAAACATAGCCAAATCAGATCGGGGAACCGAGATTAGATTGGTTTTAAAGGATGATGCAACTGAGTTTGGTGAAACCCATCGGATCCGCCATCTGGTCACCAAATACTCTGATCATGTCTCCATCCCTGTCTGGCTTCAAAATGAAGTTAAAAAAGATGATGACGCTGAAGTTTCATCTGAGTGGGAACAAGTCAATCAGGCTACTGCTTTGTGGACTAGATCTCGTAAGGAAATCACAGATGAGGAATATAACGAGTTTTATAAGCATGTAGCCCATGATTTTGAAGATCCAATGATCTGGAGCCACCACAAGGTCGAGGGCAAGAGTGAATATACTGGATTGTTGTACGTGCCTGCTCGAGCTCCCTTTGATCTTTGGAACCGGGAAAGCCCCAGAGGACTGAAGTTATACGTACAGCGCGTATTTATTATGGATCGGGCTGAAGAGTTTTTACCCCTCTATTTGCGCTTTATTCGTGGTGTTGTTGATTCCTCAGATCTTAGCCTTAATGTGTCGCGCGAAATCTTGCAGAAGGACGCCCGTGTCGAGTCGATGAAATCTGCGGTCACTCGACGTGCATTGGATATGTTGGCGAAGTTAGCCAAAGATGACGGAGAAAAGTATCAGAAATTTTGGGAAGCTTTCGGCGAGTGCTTAAAAGAGGGTCCTGCTGAAGATCATTCAAACAAAGAGCGCATCACCAAATTACTACGTTTTGTTTCGACGCAAACGAGTGTAAAAAAACAGGAAGTTGGTGTTGAAGACTACATTGCTCGAATGGGTGAAGGACAGTCTGATATTTATTACTTGGTCTCCGAGTCGTACACCAATGGCTTGGGCTCACCTTATCTGGAAGCATTCAAGAAGCGCGACATCGAAGTGCTATTACTGTCTGATCGGATCGATGAATGGTTGATGGGACATTTGGATGCCTATAAAGACCATAAATTTGTTGACGTCACTCGCGATGGACTTGAGTTGCCAGGCGAAGACAAGGACGAAAAGAAAGAATCAGAAGAGCACAATGATTTGATTGGGCGGATGAAAGAGGCTTTGGCCGACTCTGTTGAAGAGGTGAAGCAATCTGTGCGATTAACGGACTCAGCTGCTCTTTTGGTGCTAACTGCTCAAGACATGGGACCACAAATGCGACAAATAATGGAGGCGGCTGGGCAGGTAATGCCTTCATCTAAGCCAATCCTAGAAATTAACACTGATCATGCTTTGCTAAAGCGATTAGACTCAGAAACTGACGAGGGCCGCTTTCACGAGCTTGCTCGATTAGTTTTTGATCATGCGCAGCTTGGAGCCGAAGGCAAGCTTGACGATGCACCTGGTTATCTGACACGAGTGAATGCTTTATTGACAGAATTGTCCGTTTAATACAACAAACAGTTTGGCTCTGGGTGAGCCTCATGCTCGTTGCTTGCGTGGGGCCGATTAAGACGCCGCAAGGGATTGTAAATCTCGCAAAAAGTGATACTGCTTTTTTCGTAGAGGCAGTGCGTGATGAACTAGATCAAAGCATGTCATTATTGCTCGTTAAGTTGTACGGACGCAATCCAGTGCAACTTCAGAGTGGAGTTTCCATTGAGCAGCGTATTAAACAACTGAGAGCTCCTCGCCTTAATCTTAGTGAATTCAAAAGTACGAAGCCGGATCGTCTGGTGCGTCTGGCGTTTAATCCGGACTTTACCGGTGACAGGGTCTTTGCTTTCGTGACCGGGTTACAATCAATGGTAAATAATGCGTTTGGTCATCGGCGTGAGTTCTTGCTTTTTGATGATTTGCCAACCGCGCAATTTGTCTATAATTCTGCACGTAACATTGAGATTGCAGCCTATTTGTTGCGGACACAAAGGACACCAGGGGGTGCACCTTACCTTTACGCAGATGGTATTCAAGATGAAATTCTCAACGCCTCATACTCTCAACTCATGGGAGAAATGATCGGCCTACAGGACGCATTGTCATCAGCTCTGGCTAAGAAAGATCAGCGTGCACTCAATAGAGTGGCCAGGGGCGTTGCATCGTTTGTATTTCTTCCGGTCGGCTTTTAAAGAACTAGAACATTTTGTGTGGCTGGCCAGAGTTCACACATCTCATCATAAATTGCTGGTCCACATGCCATGGTTGCTTGAGCCTCGGTCCTCCAGTTCGGGTATGCGAGGTAGTTGCTAACCACAGCGCCAGCTTCATGAGCAATCAAAAGGCCAGCGATGGAATCCCAGGGCTTTAGGTGTTGATCAAATAATACGTCAAGGTGACCACATGCCAGTTCGCAAAGCATCAGGGCAGCGGCCCCCGGCTGTCGGAGGATCGCACCACGTTCTAGCGCGCTAGTAATGCGCCCAGCGAGTTCATTTGATGTAAGTTTTGAACTATGGCACATACCTACCAGACCTGTCGCGAAGCTTGAACGCCAATCACCAATGATTTGCACTCCATTTTTGAATGCGCCACTATCCCGAATTGCCTCATATAAATCGTCGCGGGTTGGATCGTAAATCCAGCCACCAACTACTGTTTCATTTTCGACCAGTGCCAGCGTGGTGCAGAAATATGGGTTGCCTCGAATAAAGTTAGACGTGCCGTCAATCGGGTCGATAACCCATTGACGAGCGCAACGTGTTTCGCCCGTTTCCTCTCCTAAAAACCCATCGTCAGGAAACTCTCGTTGCAGTGCTTGAACTATTGTTTGTTCAACCGTTCGATCAGCTTCACTTACGTAGTCCTGCGGGCCCTTTAAATCTATGGTTAGTTGCTTGCGATTTTGGAAGAATTCAAGCGCTTGAAGTCCACCAAGACGACAGACCTTTTTAGCGATATCAGACGTACTCATAAAAATCACCTACACTCGTAGTTTTCGTGTTCATTAAGACGTTCTGTGACGACAGTTTTAAAAAATACTAAGCAAAGTATCCAGGCGCTGTATTCAGACTTTCTTGATGGGAAAGGAATGAAGCCTCGCCTAGGGCAAAAGCAGATGATTGCTGAAGTCGCACACATTCTATCAAAAATTGGTGACGAAGGTGGTCCACCTATAGGCTTTATTGAAGCAGGTACAGGTACAGGAAAGACCCTTGCGTATTTGGTAGGCGCGTTGCCGTTTGCGATGGAGAGGGAGATGCCGCTAGTCATATCGACAGCAACGGTGTCATTACAGACTCAATTAGTTGAAAAAGATATTCCAGACCTGATCGAGGCGACAGGCTTAATACTCAGTTGTGCTCTGGCAAAAGGTCGTCGCCGGTATTTGTGCCCCATCCGACTGGAGGCCGCATTAGAAACGATGGAAGAAGGGCAGTCTATTTATCCAGATGAGCTTACTTTGGTTCTAGATTCAGATGATCGTGATGTTGTAACTGACTTAGCCACTGCATGGGCGCGGGGTAGTTGGACCGGGGATATGGATCAAATTTCACAGCCAATGAATGATTCTGTGCGCACCGCGATTACAACAGATCATCGTCGTTGCCAAGGACGTAATTGTCGCCAGTTTAAGTCATGTCCATATTTTAATGAGCGTGATTCTTGGCTTGAGGCCGATGTATTAGTTATCAATCATGATTTATTGATGTCTGATCTTAAGCTGGGAGGTGGAGTTATTTTACCCCCTCTTGAACGCGTGATTTTGATTATTGATGAAGCTCATCAATTAGCTCGGGTTGCCGCTGATCAATTTACTGCGCAAATCCGAATCTCTCAAAGTCTTGGGGCTATCAAAACTATCGATAGAGTTCTCAATTTGTTAGGAGGTACTTTGCCATCAGCTCACAGAGTCAGGAATGATATCGACCGATTGTCAAAGCCTCTGGAATCTTTAGGACATTTGCTTGCGAACTGGGGAAAAGTCAGTTTGCAAAGACTGGGCGAAATGGATGATATTCAGTTTGCGTTCCAAAATAGTGGGTCCCGGTATCGATTGAATCTCGATGATATCTTCATGGCGCCCACCTCAGGTGAGGAGGCACTGGAGACAACTTTAAACCGTATTATCAAGGTTCGAGATTGGTTGAAGTCACTGGTGTCGCAGGGCAGTGATGATCTCTCAGATACCGATGCTGAGATGCTTTCAGAGCAAATTTCAATGGCTCTTGGTCGTCTTGAGTCGATTCCTAAGATAATTGAAGCATTTTCCCATTCTGCTAGAGAGAAGGGTGACGCGAGATGGATCAGAATAGGTCAAGACGTGCGCTATACGACGCCTGATGATCCGACTGATGTTGAGTTCTGGGTGAGTCCAATGGAGCCGGCGGAGTCGTTGTCGGATACGCTTTGGGGTCGGATTGCTGCTGCCATTCTTACCTCCGCGACTCTTGCACATCATGCAAGTTTTGATATCCCAGCGAAAACACTTGGAGTTCCAACCAGTCGCGGAAAAATAGTTGAGGGCGCATTTTGTTATCAGTCGCAGGGACAGCTTGTTGTGCCAAAGTGGGCGGGTGATCCGCGCGATGAGTCCGGGCACGCAGTGCGTGTTGCCGGCTACCTCTCCACGAGGGTCAGTCAATCTAGCGGTATTCTGGTCCTTTTTACTAGTTGGCGTTTATGTTTAAAAGTTGAGGAGCTTCTGGATGAGGACGTTAGGTCAGTCACTTTAGTTCAGGGCCGCCAGTCTCTGGCTGATTTACTTTCTACACATGAGCAGCGTCGTTCTAGTGGGCAGAGTTCAATTATTTTTGGTTTGCAAAGCATGGCTGAAGGGCTTGATTTACCGGGTGATCTCGCGAATGAGGTCGTGATCACACGACTACCGTTTCAACCACCGGATGATCCGCGAGAGGCTACTTTAGCCGAATTTTTAAAGGCTCAAGGCCGCGATCCTTTTAGAGAGTTATCATTACCTTCGGCATCCATCCGGTTACGTCAGGCAGTCGGACGTCTAATTCGGTCAGAGTCTGATGAGGGTATAGTAGTAGTTCTGGATAGCCGGTTAATTAAGACTCGTTGGGGCAGGGATTTGCTATCCGAACTACCTGCGTTTAAGTTAGTAAATATGATATGACGCAGTGCAACATTCTGCACAAAAAGAGGATTTATGAAGCAAGTAGCTATTGTTGCTGCAAAACGTACCGCGATTGGAAGTTTCGCTGGTAGTTTGGCAACAGTCTCGGCCGATCAGCTTGGGGCTGAAGTGATTCGTCAGCTAATTGTAGACACAGGTATTGCCGCCGATACGGTAGGTGAAGTAATCATGGGTCAAGTATTGGCTGCTGGCCAGGGTCAAAATCCCGCAAGGAAAGCAGCGCTTAACGCTGGATTACCAAATACCTGTCTGGCCATGACTATTAACAAGGTGTGCGGTTCAGGATTAAAGGCTGTATGCCTTGGCGCGCAGTCAATCATGCTAGGCGACTTAGATATAATAATCGCAGGCGGCCAAGAAAATATGAGCCAGTCGGGGCATATCTTATTGGGCTCTCGGGACGGATTTGGAATGGGTAACGCGTCACTTGTAGATACGATGTTGAAAGATGGCCTGACTGACACATTTGGCGGTTATCACATGGGCGTGACAGCGGAAAACGTTGCAAGACAGTTCGCCATTAGTCGAGAAGAACAGGATGTATTTGCCGCTGAATCACAAAAAAAGGCTTTTAAAGCGCGCGCTGAAGGTCGTTTCGAAAATGAAATTGTCTCCGTTCTAGTTCGTAAACGTAAAGCAGATCTGGTCGAATTTAAGATGGATGAGTTTATTCGCGATGGTGTCTGCTTGGAAGACCTTGAAAAACTGCGCCCTGCGTTTGAAAAGACAGGTACGGTTACAGCAGGTAATTCCTCAGGGATTAATGATGGCGCCGCCGCCGTTATGTTGATGAGTGTTGAGCGAGCTGAGTCCTTAGGATTACCAATTTTAGCTAAAGTGGTAGCCTTCGCATCAGCAGGAGTTGATCCGGAAATCATGGGTACCGGCCCGATCCCCGCGACTAAGAAATGCCTCGAAAAATCAGGTTGGATTCATCAAGATTTAGATTTGGTCGAAGCAAATGAGGCGTTTGCTTCGCAGGCGATTGGGGTTAATGTGGGTATGGAATGGGATGTATCCAAGGTCAACGTGAATGGTGGTGCGATTGCGATTGGGCACCCTATAGGAGCGTCAGGGTGCCGGGTGTTGGTAAGTTTGATTCATGAAATGATCAAGCGTGACGCGAGGAAAGGTCTAGCTACTCTGTGTATCGGTGGTGGACAGGGTATCGCACTCGCGATCGAACGTTAATTTACAATCATCTGAGTCCGTCGTGTAAACTCAGTGTTTAAATTTAAGGCAGTGAGGAATCATGTCCGAAACCAACACCGTAACCGCTTGGAGCTTGGAGTCATTCGCAGTGCAGCCAGAAGATGGCAAGACACGATTTCATGACCTCGATCTTCCTAGAGCGGTTATGCATGGGATCGCTGACTTAGGGTTTAGGTACGCTAGTCCTATTCAGAGCGAGGCTTTACCTGTCGTTCTTGATGGAGAAGATATCGTAGCAAAGGCCCAGACTGGGACTGGTAAGACAGCAGCCTTTCTTATTTCTATGATCGATACATTCCTAAGGGAACCAATTGAAGGAAAGCGCAGGACAGGCACCCCGAGGGCTTTGATCTTAGCTCCTACTCGCGAATTGGTCATTCAGATTGCACAGGATGCGGAAGATCTCTGCAAATATACTCGTTTGTCAGTCCTATCGATTGTTGGCGGCATGGACTATCAAAAACAACGTGACGAGCTGCGCTATGCGCCTTGCGACATCATGGTCGCTACGCCAGGTCGCCTAATAGATTTTCTTGGTCAAAATGAAATCAACCTGAGAAAAATTGAGATTTTGGTACTTGATGAGGCTGATCGTATGCTCGATATGGGTTTTATGCCTGATGTCCGGCGAATAGTTCGTGCCTGTCCTCGCAAAGAGTTGCGGCAAACGCTCCTGTTTTCAGCGACGTTTACGTCTCAGATAGTCGAGCTTTCTGAACGGTGGACGTTTGAGCCAACAAGGATTGAAATTGAGCCTGAAAGTGTGGCGGTGGATACTGTTGAACAAATAGTTTACATAACCACCGCGGATGCGAAATACCGATTGCTCAAGAATCTCATTCAGACACGCGATTTGCACAAGGTAATGGTTTTTGCGAACCGTCGGGATCTTTGCCGGCGTTTAGTCGACCGTTTAGTCACCGATGGAATCGATGCTGCTCTATGGAGCGGTGAGGTACCACAACGAAAGAGAATTCAAACACTTGATCGTTTTAAAGATGGAAAAATAAGAATCCTAGTGGCGACAGATGTTGCAGGCCGAGGCATTCATATCGATGGCGTGGGGCATGTGATCAATTATACTCTGCCTGATGATGCAGAAGATTACGTGCATCGGATCGGTCGCACAGGTCGAGCAGGTGCAGAAGGCACTTCAATCAGCTTCGCCTGTGAAGACGACTCTTTCTTGCTGCCAGAGATTGAAGAGTTTATAGGCCGTTCACTGCCGTGCGAACAAGCACCAGAATCTCTCCTAGAGGAGATCGGTGGCCAAGTCGGAGCCTGAGTGGGGCACGCCTTACCAGAATTTGACTGAGGGCGTTTTCTGGAGCTCGGTAATGTCAGAACCGCTGATCAATCCGCAGTGGGTGGATTGGAATGAAGGCCTAGCCACACAACTACAACTGCTAATGAATCCCCAAAATACTGAGCTTTTAAGCGCATTTTCTGGGGGGCGGCCACTTAGGCAGTGGCGTCCCTGTGCTCAGGTTTATAGTGGTCATCAATTCGGTCAATGGGCGGGGCAACTTGGCGATGGTCGTGGTGTATGCCTTGGAGTTTCTAGTAGCTCGTTTGGTAGCTATGAGTGGCATCTCAAAGGAGCGGGCAGGACACCTTACTCCCGATCTGGCGACGGACGTTCGGTTCTGCGAAGTGCAATCCGTGAATATCTTGGCTCTGAGTACATGCATTCTTTGGGTGTTCCGACAACCCGAGCTTTGGCAATTGTCAGATCAGATACGCTAGTGCAGCGAGAAACGCTGGAGACCGGAGCAACACTAATGCGGTTGGCTCGAAGCCATCTTCGCATCGGGCATTTTGAGCACTTTTATCACCGGAAGGCTGAGGTCGAGTTAAGAGAATTAGTTGAATTTGCAATCGAGCAGTTGGACCCGGATATTTCTGAGCGACCTGATCGAGTTGAGATTGCTTTTATGAGGTACGTTGAGCGCTCAGCAGCTTTGGTTGCGGAATGGATGGCTGTAGGATTCGTGCATGGAGTAATGAATACCGACAACACAGCTTTGTCTGGCGAGACTCTTGATTACGGTCCGTATAGTTTTCTGACGCAATACAACCCAGCCTATGTGATCAATCATACAGATCACTCGGGACGCTATGCGTTCGGTCAACAGCCGCGAGTGATGCATTGGAATCTTTCTTGTCTTGCGGAGACATTAACGCCGTTTGTCGCTGCTGACCGGTTAAGAGAGATCTTGGGTCAGTTTCCTGACCTTTATCTTGCGTTTTATCGTAAATCGATGGCTTGTCGACTGTCTATTCAGATAGAAAATCCAAAACTGATTTTACTAATTGAGAGTTTAAAAATAGTCGGAGGGGAGCGGGGCATGTTTTATCCTGAGTTGTTTGCATTCCTTTTGCTTGATGACTGGCAAAGTTTGAGCAAGTCTCTACAAGCCAGCTCCAAAGCTAAACAGTTGAAAAGGGATTGGGAAGCAGAGGTGGATATGGGCTCACGAGCTTTGGCAAGAACGCTCTGTCCGTCTTGGATGCTTAGCCATTGGCTGCTTGACACGGTCATTGAATATTCTGAAGGTGGTGACGACTCATTAGTGCGCGCCCTAAGAGCAAGTATTGGATCGGGTTTGGATACTTATTCAAATGTTGTTGCCAAACACGGTTCATCGCCGCCAGATGAGCAGTCGGCGTATCATTTAAGCTGCAGTTCTTGAGGAATTTGGTATGCGTGTAGCTGTCATTGGTGCTGGAAGCTTCGGCACCGTTCTTGCGGATTTAGCTGCGCATAACAACTGTGAGGTTCGGATTTATGCGAGAAGAGATGAGATGGTTCATGCCATCAATGCATTTCATAAAAATCCGCAATACCATCCGAAGTTACAACTCCATCAGTCGATTCACGCATCTAGCGACCTGCACAGCGTCGTGGAGGGTGCTGATTTAGTAATATTGTCAGTGCCATCGAAGGCAATGGACTTCGTTTGCGTGCAGTTATCGCCTGTAATTTTAGATGGAACTGCATTATTATCAACTACTAAGGGGATACGGGCAGAAGGGTTTAAGCTGATGAGCGAAGTGATCGAAGAGCGTTTACCCGACCATCCTATGGGAGTATTGTCGGGTCCTAATTTAGCTCATGAGATTGCGCAGCGACACTTAACTGCTTCCGTCGTTGCCAGTGAGTCACCGAATGTGCGGCATTTAACGAGACAAGCTTTCGCAACAAAGTACTTTCGTTTATATAGCTCCGAGGATCTTGTCAGCGTAGAGTTGGGCGGTGCGCTGAAAAATATTTATGCGATTTCTGCTGGTCTAGCGGATGGATTGGGAGTTGGAGAAAATACAAAGGCTTTACTGATCACGCGTGCGCTTGCTGAAATGTCGCGCTTATCGGCGCATATGGGCGGAAATCCGTTGAGTTTTCTCGGGCTTGCGGGTGTGGGAGATCTATACGTGACCAGCGTGTCTCCTTTGTCTCGAAATTTTCGGATTGGCCGGGCCCTCGCGGATGGCTGTTCACTGGAGTCAGCGGAGCGTGATCTTGGCCAAGTGGCCGAAGGCGTGAATACACTGAAGTTGGTTTATGATCAATGTCAAAGAGATCAAATTGTGATGCCAATCCTGAATGCATTACATGAGGTGATATTTGGCGGCAAGCCTGTGCGTAAGACAGCGTTGCAAATGATGCAGGCGGTACATACGTCAGACATTGAATTTTTGATGCCTGGCCCTGCTCCGGCCCTTTAGTCAGCCCCGCCGCACTTTGAGGTGGCCAGATATACTGGCTGAAAGCTTCTTCAGGGCTTCTTCTGTCGTCTCCCAGTTGATACAAGCATCGGTAACTGAGACCCCATATTTTAACTGCGTTAAATCATCAGGAATATTTTGTTTGCCTTCGTTGAGATTAGATTCGATCATAAGTCCACAAATAGATTGGTTGCCGTCTTTAATCTGATGAGCGATATCGTCTAAAACTAATGGTTGTAGGCTATGGTCTTTGTTTGAGTTGGCGTGAGAGCAATCCACCACAATGTTGGCCGGCAGCTTAGCACTCAAAAGCGCTTGCTCGCAAAGAGCGATGCTAACTGAATCATAGTTTGGCTTTCCGCCACCGCCGCGAAGGACTAGGTGACCATACTGATTACCCTTAGTTTTAGTAATGGCGACTTCACCCTGCGGATTAATTCCTAAAAAAGCGTGCCCATGTACGACCGATTCCATAGCATTTACCGCGACATCGAGCGAGCCATCTGTGCCATTTTTAAATCCAACTGGTGAGGACAGCCCTGAGCTCATCTCACGATGGGTTTGAGACTCAGTAGTTCGTGCCCCTATAGCAGTCCATGTAATGGTGTCCTGAAGATACTGTGGCGAGATTGGATCTAGTGCTTCGGTTGCTGTTGGCAATCCAATTTCTGCAAATTTAATTAATAAGTTACGACCTTTATGCAATCCCTTTTCTATATCAAAACTCCCATTCAGGCAGGGGTCGTTTATCAAGCCTTTCCAGCCAACTGTTGTGCGGGGTTTCTCAAAGTAGACTCGCATAATAATGAAGATATTTTCACTAACATCTTTTGCTAACTGTTTTAGACGTTTGCCGTATTCCATAGCCTGATCTGAATCGTGGATGGAGCAGGGGCCCACTACAGCGAAAATCCTCTTATCTGTTCCGTTGAGAATGTTTTGGACTATTTTACGAGATTCGGCGACATGATTTCTTGCAGGCTCTTGAAGGGGTAATTGCTCTTTAAGCTGAGCTGGGGAAATTATCACCTGATAATCTTCAACGTTTAGATCTGATAAACGCATATTTTCTGTCCTAGTTCCGCTTAATAAAATTAGAAAACGAAGTATAAGGACTTTACCATTTCATTCCAATCTGCTTTTGGATAGGAATAATCTGATTATAAATTAGTCTCTTATCGGGTTATAGGATGGGTGAAGTTGAGGTACAGTCTAGATATGATCGATTTTGCACTTTTTGGCATTCGTTACACTTTCCGCTGGTTCACTGCGTTTGCGGTAGTGCTGTCGATTTCTTTACTTGGAGCCCTCGGTGTTTGGCAACTGGGAAAGGCACAAGAAAAGCTATTGCGTTTTGAGGAATCGAAGCTGCAGGCATCCGAAAGCCCAGTCAATATCAGGTCCATTTCTTTTGGGGGGATAGAGTCCGACCGACTAATGCTGCAGGGTAAAAGTGTAGAGATCGAGGGTGAATATCTGAATCAGAAAAATATTTTTCTGATTCATAAGCATTATCAAAACATGATTGGTTATGAGGTGGTGACACCTTTTCGGGTGCAGGATGATAATGGGATCGTTTTTGTTAGCAGGGGTTGGGTTACATCCCCGTCACCAGATCTATTATCGGATCGAGTCGGGTTAGTAGAAGGGTTAACGAAAGTATCGGGCCAGTTGTTTGTGCCGGATACTGATATTGAGATCAAAGTGCTTTCTAAGAATCTGAGCTGGCCTTTGATTATAAAAGATATGGATGTGGTGCAGGTAGGATCTCTCTTCGACGGGCCGATTTATCCATACGTTGTTCGTCTTCATAAAAATAATAATGGCGTGTTAGTGCGTTACTGGCCAGTCATTAACCCTGATCTTGGAACACATTTCTCTTACGCTATGCAATGGTTTGGGATGGCGATCGGTGTCCTCCTGATTTTTCTGGTGATGTGTTCAAGTTACAGGGGAAAACTCGTCAAATGGGTTCGGTCATAACGTGGACTTTATTTGAATAGTTAATGTTTCGGTGTATGTGATATGAGTAGTTTAAGTAGAATCTTTCTGGGTATTGGATCCGTTGTGTTTGGGTTGATAGCGTTGGTTTGCTTTGTGGGAACAGTCTCAATAATCCTTGAGGAGAGCACGATACAGGCAATTGACGCATTAGTTGGAGGTACAGTTTTGGGTACAGCCAGCGCTGCTGCAAGCGTAGTTTGTTTTCAGGGCGTACGGAATAAGGATTAGTGAATGAATTAAGAATTGATTAGTGAGTCTACTAAGACTAAAGGTTAAATTTGGCTTTATTGCATAATATCTTGAGGTCTGGTAAACCTTATACTTGCTTTAAACAACTCATTATAAGAATAAATGTAAAGCAAGTCGATAGAGCCATTTTAGTGAGTCTATCGGCTAGT
Source organism: uncultured Pseudomonadales bacterium (assembly GCA_964520465.1). Classification (GTDB taxonomy): domain Bacteria; phylum Pseudomonadota; class Gammaproteobacteria; order Pseudomonadales; family Litorivicinaceae; genus HIMB30. The sequence continues at coordinate 23,158 of CAZFNA010000017.1, forward strand.
AAGTATTTGCGGAATAGACCGTAGCAGATTTTAGTTGTTTCCCTTTGATAAAAATAATTTCAGGAAGGGTCCTAAATGAAGTGTCTTTACTACTTGGTACCAAATCTTGCCAGCACAGGCAAGGTGTCCAGCGATCTTCATAATTCAGGGATTGCTGACTGGTTTATTCATATTATCAGCGAAGATGAGCAGGGTCTTACCAGAGATCAGCTCCACTCAAGCAATTATCTCGAAACCTTAGACATTGTCCGTGAGGCCATCATTGGTGTGATCTTTGGGTTTATGGGTGGGTTAATAGTTGCTCTAATCTTTAAGATTACTCAGCCGTTCGGCCAGGAAATTCCTTTTCTTGCATATATCTCAGTAGTTGTCGTCTGCTCGATGTTTGGCTGTTGGGTCGGCGGGCTTGACGGATGGGCTCACAGGAATAGAAAGATAGAGCGTTTTATGCCTGACATCGAGGCAGGTAAAAATTTGGTATTAATCTACGCAAAAGATCATCAGCTCGACACAATCCTGACGATGATGGTGGAGAAGCATCCCGAGGCTGCTTTGGCAGCTGCAGATAGCCAATTTTTGAACCCATTTAGTAAGTTGGTGCCAGTTGGGGCAAATTCTGTTTCGAGAGCAGGTGTTACTGCCGCTTCCATGATTGGTTGATGTATAGAAAACAATAAGAAAAGTTGCTTTTTTAAAAGTAACCAAATGCCTAAATTAGCGCTTCATAGCTGAGGATAACTCCAGAATGGCGTTCGCAATAATAATCGCTTTGCTTGTTTTGGGATCTGTCGCATTTCATGCGTGGAGTCCATGGTGGCTTACTCCAATAGCCTCAGACTGGGGAGCCATCGACACAACGATAGATATTACTGTTTGGGTTACCGGATTTGCCTTCGTGGTCATTAACTTGTTCTTAGCTTATACCGTTTATAAGTACAGATACTCAAAAAAGCGTAAAGCGGAATATGAGCCAGAAAATAAAAAGTTAGAGGTATGGCTTACTGGTATTACAACAGTTGGCGTGGCTGCCTTACTCGCACCGGGCCTGTTTGTGTGGGCAGATTTTGTGAATGTCCCTGAGGATGCACATGAAGTTGAGGTGACTGGTCAGCAATGGCAGTGGGCATTCCGTTATCCAGGGGCTGATGGGAAGTTAGGTGCTGCAGATCCAGGACTTATCACTGAGTCAAACCCATTTGGAATGAAGGAGTCGGACCCTGCTGGCCGTGACGATATTCTGGTTGAAAGCTCCATGATGCACCTGCCGGTGAATAAGCCTGTGAAAGTCCTCCTGCGATCGAAGGATGTACTCCATGATTTTGCGGTTGCAGAGTTCCGAGTCAAGATGGATATGGTGCCAGGGGCAGTCAGTTATTTGTGGTTAACTCCAACCAAAACAGGAACTTACGATATATTATGCGAAGAGCTGTGCGGGGTAGGCCACTTTGTAATGCGTGGCAAAGTGACTGTTCAGGAGCAGCAAGATTTCGACATGTGGCTCGCGTCTCAGAAAACTTATGACGAGACATTGATGCTTGCCAAAGTAGACCGCGTAAAAGGTAAGGCAACTTATGCAATGTGCGCTGGATGTCACGGAATTCAAGGCGAGGGAAACGTAGCACTGAACGCCCCCCAGATTGCCGGGCTGCAGGACTGGTACGTCACGGCTCAGTTAGAACACTTTAAGGAAGGTATTAGGGGGTCGAATCCCGCGGATACTTACGGTGCCCAAATGATGCCAATGGCTGCTGCGCTCCCTGATGATCCGACAATAAGGAACTTGTCGGCTTACATTAGCTCGTTACCGGCAAAGCAAACCAAGCGCACTCTAAAGAGTGATCAAGCTAATGGCAAAGCGCTCTATGATCATAATTGTAGCGTGTGCCATGGCGATAATGCGGGTGGTGTTTGGTCTGTTCATGCGCCCAAGCTGGCGGGCATGGACGACTGGTACCTGGCGCGTCAGTTGAAGCATTTCCGCGACGAGATAAGGGGCGCTCATCCTCTGGATGACTTAGGTCACCAGATGGGGTTAATGGTATCGGTTTTGGCTGATGATGAAGCCATCCATGACGTTGCAAGCTATATATCATCGCTCGGATTCGCTAACCCAAGTTATCTATCGTCGATTAAATCTAATTAATTTAAGGAATACCGAGGAAGCAAGTATGGCTTATGTACCAATAGCGGACCGACTTGATGAAATGCATGACCCGCAAAGTTTCGTCACAAAATATATCTACAGTCAAGACCACAAAGTAATCGCTATACAATACGCTGGTACGGCTATTGCTATCGGTATAGTAGCGCTTGTCTTGTCTGTGCTGATGCGTCTTCAGTTGGGTTTTCCAGACACTTTCGCCTTTATTGCTCCAACGGATTACTACCAGTACGTGACAATGCACGGCATGATCATGGTCGTGTACTTGCTGACCGCGTTATTTTTAGGTGGCTTCGGTAACTATCTGATCCCTTTGCAGATAGGTGCGAGGGACATGGTGTTCCCGTTTCTTAACATGCTGAGTTATTGGTTTTATTTAGTGTCAGTCCTAATCCTGGCAGCGAGTTTTTTTGTTCCTGGAGGACCAACTGGAGCAGGGTGGACACTTTACCCGCCACAGGCTATTACTGAGGGTACGCCGGGTGCTGAGGCTGGGATCCTGTTGATGCTGCTTTCGCTAGCAGTATTCGTGGTCGCGTTCACTATGGGGGGATTGAACTACGTGACAACAGTCCTGCAGGCACGCACGCACGGCATGACGCTTATGAGGATGCCGCTCTCGGTATGGGGTATTTTTGTGGCGACTATCCTTGGGTTATTTGCGTTCCCTGCACTCTTTGTATCAGCGATCATGATGTCGTTTGACCATCTGCTAGGTACGAGCTTCTTCATGCCTGCAATGATCTCTCTCGGTGAGACTGTGGACCACCAAGGGGGGAGCCCGATCCTGTTCCAGCACCTTTTCTGGTTCTTTGGCCACCCGGAAGTTTATATCGTCGCGCTGCCGGCGTTTGGGCTGGTATCGGACGTGTTGAGCACGCACGCAAGGCGTAACATTTTTGGCTATCGAATGGTGGTTTGGGCGATCGTGGCGATCGGCGGCCTCAGCTTTATTGTTTGGGCCCATCATATGTATGTAAGTGGAATGAACCCTTACTTTGGCTTTTTCTTTGCTTTCACGACGTTAATCATCGCTGTCCCAACCGCCATCAAGGTATACAACTGGGTGCTAACCTTGTGGAAGGGTAACATTAGGATGACGGTTCCTATGATGTTCGCGATGGGCTTCATCTTCACGTTTATCCATGGTGGCCTAACAGGGCTATTTTTAGGAAATGTGACGGTAGATTTACCGCTATCCGACACCTATTTTGTAGTAGCACATTTTCATATGGTTATGGGCGTGTCGCCGGTCTTGGTGCTGTTTGCTGCGATCTATCACTGGTTTCCTAAGATCTCCGGCAAGATGTTTGATGCTAAGCTTGGAAAGTGGCACTTTTGGGGTACTTTCCTGGGGACCTATGCCATTTATCTGCCAATGCATTACATCGGTGCGCTTGGTGTCCCGCGCAGGTATTTTGCGTTAGGGACGACGGACTTTATCCCAGAATCAGCCTTTCAGTTGAACGCAGCGATTACTATTGCAGCCATAATTGTGGCGGCGTTCCAGATATTGTTTTTTGTTAACATTTTTAAGAGTCTGTGGAAAGGAGAGAAGGCCGGCCAGAATCCATGGGAAGCCGTCAGCCTTGAGTGGCAGACGCCAGATACGCCTCCTCGGCATGGTAACTGGGGCCCGGACCTTCCGGTCGTTTATAGATGGGCTTATGAGTACTCACCGCCTGGCGTTAAGGACGACTTTGTCCCTCAGACCGTTCCAACTAGTGACGTTGTAATGGAGAAACCAGGAGATGTTTTTAGAGAGAACGAACATTGAGTTTTTTTCGGGCGATTCGCAATAAGCCTTGGGACCATAAAGGTGAAGTAGCAAGTGCGATAGCGGGAGACATGATGAGTGTCTCTATGTCGCCCCAGCAACTGGCTTTGAATTTCTTTTTGGGGGTTGCCAGTGTCTTATTTGCCTTATTCGGGATTGCTTATTTTATGCGGATGGAGGTAGATACTAGTAGCCCGCTGTTCTGCGGAGCCGGTTACTGGGAGACGCTAAAAGAACCTGATTTATTATGGCTGAATACCAGTGTGCTAATTTTAGCTAGTGGGGTTATAGAGTGGACTAAGCGCGAGGCGATCGCCGGACGGTTACTCGCTACTAGAATAGGTCTTATTGCAGGAGCGTGTCTAACGCTAGCATTCTTGTATGGTCAATCAGCAGCATGGGCCAGCCTGACTAATGGCGGCTACTTTGTTGATAGCACCCCGGCTTCTTCTTTCTTCTATCTTCTGACGGGCCTTCATGCATTGCACGTGATTGGTGGTCTATGGGTATGGTTGTCAGCCACCTTGAGCGCGTTTCTGGATAGGGAGGATCCTCGAAAAATCGGAGAGACAGTTCGACTGTGTGCAATTTATTGGCACTACCTTCTTGTCTTATGGCTGGGTCTATTCGTTTTATTTTTGAATACCTGATGAAAAAGGACTCTTAGCTATGAGCTCGACGGACACGGTTAACGCAGGCGACACTTCAACTTTCGTCACTGATTGGTCCGCCGACAAGCAGACGTATCATGTGCCTTGGGGCAAGGCAATGATGTGGCTTTTTCTAGTCAGCGACACATTTATATTTACATGCTTTTTAGTGGGCTACCTCCACGTAAGGCGAACCACTACTGATCCTTGGCCTTACCCTAGCGAGGTATTTGCTCTCGAGCTATTCGGGCATAATCTCCCACTTATTCTGATAGCGATCATGACGTTCATTTTGATCACGAGCAGCGGAACGATGGCGCTCGCAGTTCGGTACGCTAATTTTAGAGATAAACAAAAAATATTCTGGTTTATGGCGGCTACAGCCTTGTTCGGGGCTAGTTTTGTCGGTATGCAAGTGTTTGAGTGGACGAAGCTAATTTCAGAAGGAGTTAGGCCTTGGAGTAACCCGTTTGGCGCCCCTCAGTTTGGATCAATATTTTTCATGGTTACTGGGTTTCATGGTCTCCACGTCTCGATAGGGGTGCTCTACTTATTGATCGTGGCAAATAAAATCCGACGAGGAGACTATGACAAGAAGGGTAACTATGAAATTGTTGAAATTGTTGGGCTGTATTGGCACTTCGTAGACTTGGTTTGGGTATTTATTTTCGCTTTCTTTTATCTTTGGTAGGGAGACTGTTATATGGATTCAGTTGCAGAGCAAGATCATCACCCCATCGGTATCTATTTAAAGGTTTGGGTACTCCTTTTTGTTCTAAGCATTGCCTCTTATATGGTTGATTACTTTGACTTTCAGGGTCTTTTACGGTGGACGCTTATTATTGCATTTATGCTATTAAAGGCGGGCTTTATTATGGCCGTTTTCATGCATTTGATGTGGGAGCGCATGGCTCTAGTTGGGACCATCCTGGGACCGCCCTTAGCACTTCTATTCTTGATAGGTTTCATGCTCTCTGAGGGTCATAACATATTTGATGCAAGAGTAGATCACTTTGGCCAGCCAGAGGCCGCCGAACGGATTCACGTGGCCGATGTTCTAGGAAAAAATCACTGATTAAGTAACTTTGGTTTCCCTTGTGAAGAATAGATAATAATCTGGATATTTGTAGTCGCGGTAGTTACGTTAAAACGAGCGACCTGCTTGACTTGATCGATTAGCCTATATAAAGTTCGCGCCGTTGTCTTAGTTGGGTGGATAGCTCAGTTGGAAGAGCATCGCCTTTACACGGCGAGGGTCGGGGGTTCGAGCCCCTCTCCACCCACCAAAAAATTTGACAATACGCCGTATGGAGCGGTAGTTCAGTTGGTTAGAATACCGGCCTGTCACGCCGGGGGTCGCGGGTTCGAGTCCCGTCCGCTCCGCCATTTATTGTTATTAAGT
>CAZFNA010000018.1:0-9556 GCA_964520465.1 uncultured Pseudomonadales bacterium
GACATACCGGACTTAAAATCCGGAGAGGGAAACCTCGTGCCAGTTCGAGTCTGGCCACCGGCACCATTAGTACGCATCGTTAGCATATAACTCGTTAAATTATCTCTAAATACCGTGTCCAACAGCATTGTAGGTACAACAATGGGCAGAACATTTTCAGCACGTGTTCCATACACCTATCTCAAACGTGGCGTGTATTATTTTGTGAGATGCAATTCTAGTGATTTGCATGAGTTCTATCACGCAGACCGCGTAAAACTTTTTAAAGAATGAAGTTAGTTAATGTTGCCATAGTAAAATGATGTCTGCCCACATTTGCAAAAGTAGGCAAGCAAACTCGTCATGATTTGAATTGAGTTTTATCGTGATAATTTTTTGTGAACAACTCTACTTTTTGTGTCGTTCGGTCAGAGATGCAATTATTGCTGTTGCATGTTCTTCCGACAAACTGAATTCTTGACGAAGTTGGTCGATATGAGCTGCCTCATCAGACGTAATGACGCCATCCGAGAGAGCATGGTCGACTTCAGCCTCAAAAATCGCTTTGCGCTTTTCAAGCTGGTTTGCGAATGCGGTCCCAACAATGCCGGTGAGAAGTGCTACCGTACAAACGCCCATTAGGGCGGTCAAGGAGCCGATCAGCTTACCAAGCGGCGTAATTGGCGAGACATCCCCATAACCAACGGTCGTGAGCGTTATTATAGCCCACCACATGGTTTCAGGAATTGACGAAAAGACATCTGGTTGAACATGATTTTCCGCAACATAAATTAATGCACTTGCCAAAAATAATGCGATGCCCAGAAGATAAAGGGCTGCACCAAAAGCCCTTCGCTCTTCGTAAATTGCTGACACAAGATCTTCAAGCGCTGATGAATAGTGGCTGAGTTTGAGTAGGCGAATCATGCGTAACACTCTAAGCCACCGAAGATCAGCCCCTGGAATTAGCCATTGCAGAAAACTCGGCAGTATCGCCAGCAAATCTACTATGCCAGTCAAGCTAAACATATATCTCATACGTTTAAGGGCCGGTGTTGGTCCATCTAGATCAGCTCTTTTGGGCGCGGACCAAAGACGCAAGACGTATTCCCCAGCAAAAATTGATACGGAGACCATTTCAAATGCGAGGAGTTGTTGCCCGTACAAAGCCTCTATACTGTTCACTGATTCAAGGCATACGGCAATCAGATTGAGCAATATTAGGAGTGATAGCCCTAAGTCGACACGTTTACTGGTACGATCGCCAAATCTGCCTTTGTTCATTATTTCGGCGATTCGCTGCTGTGAGATTCGCATGAATATTTCCTCAGACTTCCAAGGAGTCTAGTTGATTTTTATGAAAAACAGTAATAGATGGTTTTCAAATTGCTTGGGTTTGCTACTCATGGGGTTCTTTTTTTTCCTTGCGTCAAGTGTCAAAGCAAATGAAGGGCATGACACTTATTCGTTCATGAGTGCTCAAGATCTTTATGACGCTCTCTCACAGCAATCACAAGTAGGTCTCGGATATCTCTTGGGCATCATCGATGCTCAAAAAGGTATGCAACTTGATGGAACTTGTTTTACGGTGCCGTGGCAACCTGATGTAGATGAGATCGTTGCTAGTGCTTTTCTGGAGTATTGGCCAGCCGTTGCTGATTTTTCGGCGAGAGCTCCTGATGCTTTAATTCAGATGATGCAAAGTCAATTTCCTTGTAAGTGATGTGCCGCGCTGGAGCAGGCAATTCAAAATTTGCTTAAAATTGCTTGGTTCGAGCAATCGAACGCGGTAAAGTTTTGTTTGGTAATAACGTTATAACGAAACTATAGGGGCTTTTGTATGCGTTTTGGGCTTTTGCGGATATTCGTAATTGCAATGGGTTTGTTAGTCGGCCCTTCGCTAGTATTAAATGCGGTCGCAGCAGAGTCTGAAACGTGTGCTGACGGGAAGCCTTGCCCAACAGATGCTGAGCTCGAAGATTCATGCTCAGATGAAGAGGAATCAATCTAAACAAAACTAGTTTCTAAGAAAAAAATAAGGATGTTGAATATGAGTATTCAAAAAAAAATAGTCGGTGCGTTGGTTGGAGTAGCTTTATCAATTAGTCCATTTGTAGCAAACGCTGCTAATAAACCTGTTGATATTACGTTTGGTGGCAAGGCTACCGCGCAAGTGAAGCATAAAGGGAAGATCATCACTATCCAGCGTGTCCAGGATAATGCCAATAATGTAACTGCTGCTTTTGCTAAGACATCGCGGCCGTGTCCTCCATTTTGTATACAGCCAATCATTCTTGCGCCTGGAGTAGAAACCATTGGTGAAAATGAGATGATTGATTACCTGGAACAAATGTCTGCCGGCGACGAATCGATTTTGGTGATCGATTCACGCACTCCCAACTGGGTTGAGCGTGGACAAATCCCTGGAGCTGTAAATATTCCTTGGACTAAGTTAAATACTGCGAAGGGTGCTGATCCACTGTCAATTGGCGAAATTATGGAAGGCGAGTTCAAGGCGACATCGTTTGATGGCCTCTGGAAATTTGGTAAGGCTAAGACGCTTGTTATGTACTGTAACGGGATGTGGTGTGGACAAAGCCCAGCCAATATTAAGGCTTTGCTTGATTTTGGATATCCAGCGCACAAAATTAAGTGGTACAGAGGTGGCATGCAGAATTGGGCTAACCTCGGCTTGACTACTGTTAAGCCTTAATTTCGTCGTAAATACAATTCAGCTCGCCCCTATGGGGCGGGCTTAATTAATTGAGATCTTTCCTGCTAGCGTCTGTTGTGTCAAAGGAGGTTCGGTTGTAACATCGGCCAGCTTTTCTGAGTGGCGCGTTGGCAGAGTGGTTATGCAGCGGATTGCAAATCCGTGGACATCGGTTCGATTCCGGTACGCGCCTCCATTGACTAAAGCTGATTATGATATTTAACTAACAGCAATTAAGTCATTTTTTGAATTACCCCCCCCATTTTGTCCCATACTTTGTAAAGCTAAACCCCTTATGCCAAGGCCAGGCCCGGGAGTAATTCAATTCCATAGACTAATTTGAGTTTACTAGTGCCATCAATTTCGCACCATTCCACCTAGAATACGAACTAAGTTCCCAGGTAGCTTAAGTCTGTGGCGAATCTCCTTGGTGATGAGGGTCAACAATTAAGAATACTTAAGACCGATTCACCCAATTCATGCGATACCCGCGAAGACCAGAATGAACCGTCTTTTTTTTGACACCTGGTAGGCGCCTAATGAGTAACATGCATAAGTAATGCCAACTCTAATCAACAAGTTAACTCTTTATCATCATCCTTTTATCTTGCCAACACACCAATTGACACACCTCTAATCTGCATAGAGTGGTTGAGCCGTCTACTACGCTTCACTTATTGATCTGTTGAGGTTAGTTGAGTACAGCGGATCACGAACAATGGTGTTAAATACAATTGATCATCAATTAAATTAAGAATTGAATATAAGGATATCTTTATATTATAATAATTGAGCTCGTAAATTTTTAATATGTGCTGGAGATCTCATGATTCGATTATAAAAAGTTTGTGAGATAAATGACTGAGGGATAAGTGATGAAGAGACAATTAATACAAAGGTTGAACGAGGGCCCTGTAATTTGCGCAGAAGGGTTTTTGTTTGAGGTAGAGAAGAGAGGATATTTAGCTTCAGGTGAGTTTGTCCCTATGGTTGCGCTAGAGCATCCTGAAGCACTGCAGAATCTTCATAAAGATTTTCAACATGCTGGCTCCGATATTGTCGAAGCGTTTACCTATAATGGACACAGAGAAAAAATGAGGGTTATTGGTAAAGAAGAATTATTAGAACCCCTAAATAGAGCAGCACTAAAAATTGCCAAACAAGTTGCCGACAACCCACCTCAAGGTGGAGAGCCTAATTTGATGGCAGGTAATATTTCCAATTCAAATATTTGGTCTGAAGTCGATAAAGACACGCAAAAACAGGTTTATGGCATGTTCCACGAGATGGTCGATTGGGCCGTTGATGAAGGCGCAGATATGTTGATAGGAGAAACATTTTATTATGCTGAAGAAGCCTACGCCGCATTAGAGGTCATGCAAAAAGCTGGATTACCTTCTGTAATAACGATAGCTCCTATGGCAGAAAATACGATGAGAGATGGGGTTTCGATTATCAATGCTATGCAAGAGCTGGAGCAAAGAGGCGCAGATGTTGTTGGTATGAACTGTTTCAGAGGGCCGGATACTATGATGCCATATCTTAGAGCGGCTCGAAAAGTTCTTGAGTGTCATATGGCGGCATTACCTCTTCCGTACAGAACGACGAACGAATATCCAACATTTTTTAATCTGCCGGATGATAATGGATGTACTTGCCCATCCCCGCATGGAAGAACCTTTCCGACTGCCTTAGATCCCCTATATTGTAACCGCTATGAATTGCGTAAGTTTGGCAGGGAGGCCGCAGAATTAGGTATTAATTATCTCGGTGTTTGTTGTGGAGCGACCCCAATGCATATAAGGGAGGTTGCGGAGGGGGCGGGTTTAAGTGTTCCCGCAAGCAGATACAAAGAAAAAATGGAAAATCACTTTATGTATGGCACTAACGCAAGAACTGCTAAACATATGCAAGATTATGGAGACAGCGCCTAGCATTTCTTTATTAGGACACAATAGCTGCTCAAATATCCAGATGACGCCAAACGGCATTAGCCGGATTGATTGGGTCTTTACAAAAAGCACGCAGGCCGTTGGTCTTTGCTGCGAAGGTTGACTCATTAATGCAATAATATTGCATTAATGTTATGTTCCTTGCTGGTGAAATTTTTTGAGGTTGTAGATGCGCTTAATATCTATTGTTTTGATTTCAGTAATGTCCTCTGGTTCATACGGTGCGGAGAGGCAATCCGATGTTCATGTTCACGGAGTGAATTACGCACAGATTATATTTGCAGATAAAACGCTACAATTAGCCTACAAATTTCCTGTTGTTCAGTTGTACAAGAGCGAGCGCGGTCACGAAGATGAGCACGGCCATGAAGATGAGCACGGTCATGAAGATGAATATGTTAAACAGGGCAGCGCTGAAGAGCTACTAGAACTACTCAAGGCATATGAAAAAACAGAATTTTTTATGTCAGTTCCGGATAGAGCAGGGTGTGAAGCGACATCTTCAACCGCAGAAATAACGGATGTTACTAAGGGAGTTTTAAGCGATAATGAGGGACAACATCAGGACGCTAATGTTGAATTCACCTTAGTGTGCAGATACGCTCAGCAGGTAACACGCATTGATTTCTCGAACGCTTTCAAAACATTTGAAGAGCTTCAATTTATAGAGTTTAAAGGAATTTTCAGTGATAAAGCAGTGTCTGCAAAAATTGGTAGGCTCAAACCGTCAATCGACTTGTGATTCTTGAAGTCAGCAGTTTAACGTATCAGTATCCGTCTGAGAAAATACTAAAGTTTCCGGATTTTAATGTATCTCCAGGAGAGAGAATCCTCTTGGTAGGATCTTCGGGAAGTGGTAAGTCAACCCTGCTAAATTTGTTAAGTGGGGTATTGCCGTTACAAGTCGGTACAATTTCGCTCGCCGGCAAAGATTTTTCTACTCTATCATCCAGACAGTTGGATCAAATCCGTGCCGATCACATAGGAATAATTTTTCAATCGCTTAACTTGATTCCATATCTCTCCGGTTATGACAATATTATTCTGGGGCCACAATTTTCAAGAATTCGTAAAGCAAGAATAATGAATATTGAAAAAGAAATTATGGATATTGCTGAAAGACTAGGGTTAAAAGAATTTGAGATGCGACGATCGATCGACGGACTGAGTGTGGGCCAGCAGCAACGAGTGGCGGTAGCACGTGCTCTCCTAGGGCGACCAGAACTAATCTTGGCAGATGAACCGACTTCCGCCTTAGATCCCTTTACTTCACGGTTATTTTTAGAGGAACTCGGTAGTGCTGTTGATTCGGCAAATCAAGCCATCCTGGTGGTAAGCCATGATCAAGTCCTAGAGCCATTTTTTGATCGTGTCATCCATATTGGAGATCGCATTTGATCAAGTTAGCAATTGCTTCAATGAGGGCTCGCACAGTACCAATAATTTTAGTAGTGATCACACTAATGACGTCGATGGCATTATTAATCGGCGCTGAGCGGCTTCAGGAAGCAATCAAGAACGGTTTTAACGAGAGCCTGAGCGGCGTGGATCTAGTCATCGGCCCGAGATCCAGCGGCATTGAGATGCTTCTTTACACCGTTTTTCACCTTGGTAGACCAACAAAAAATATAACAATCCAAACAATCGAAGACCTAGAAAATATTACTGAAGTTGATTGGGTTGTTCCAATAGCGCTAGGAGACAGCCACAAAGGATTTCGAGTTATTGCGACCACTTCCGACTACTTTCAGAAGGTCAAATACCGCGGAGGTCAGTCGTTAATTTTTAAAAAAGGCGCGGCATTTACCAAAGTAAGCGATGTGGTCTTGGGCAGCGCAGTGGTAAAAAAGCTAGGGTATCAAATTGGCTCCTCTATTTTCGTTACACATGGATCAGGCAACGGTCTAGCGAAGACCCACGACGACTTTGCATTCTCTGTCAGCGGTATACTTGAACCTACCGGTACGCCTTCAGATCATGCCGTTTTTGTAAGTCTCGAGGGGTATGAGCTTATCCACCTTGGTTGGGGTAATGGAAGCAAAACCCTAAGCTTAAAAAATATCGATCTCACAACTATTCCACCAGCAATTCTTAAGCCTAAAACAATTACTGCCGCCTATCTTGGACTATCGTCCAAGTTAGAATTATTTAGAGTGGCAAAAGTCATTCGTGAATATCCAGAAGAGGCGGTAAGTGCAGTGATTCCGGGTCTTGTACTAGCGGAACTTTGGTCAATCATCGGTAAAGTAGATAAAGTATTTAAGGTACTAAATTGGCTAATTATTGGGATAAGTATTATTGGGATGATTACCATGACTATCACTAGTCTGGACTCCCGTACTAGAGAAATGTCAATACTACGAGCAATCGGAGCATCTCCTAAACACTTGTCCTCACTCGTCCTAATTGAGTCGCTTTTTATTAGCTGCGTCGCAATTATCGGTGCGATAGTCTTAGTCGCCACCATAACATGGGTGAGCAAAGACTTTGTTTCGACAGATTTAGGTGTTGAACTCAACATGAACTGGATAAACGCCAATGAGCTGGGTACGCTGTGTATTATATTACTTGCAGGTATGGGTGCCAGCTTTTTGCCAGCTATGATGGTCTATCGTAGATCGTTACACGAAGGATTTCGGGCCAACTAATGATCATAAAACTAGCTATCCGTATCATGCTTTCGCTAGCCTTTATTTTGGGAAGTCATGGAGTCATCGGCTATGAGGCAAGTGAGCAGGACTTTGAGCGGTGGGGGAAGAATTGGGATCGGCTAATACCACCGGGTACATACGACTTTTATCCGATGGATATAGACTTTAATCTCATGTTTGATCCTGTTTTTCAGGCGAGACTAGAAGCCGCTGGAACGCTGATTAATCATGCAGTGGACGGTGAATCGATTGAACTTGCAGGCTTTATGGTTCCCACGCAAATAATTGAGGACAAAGTCACTCAGTTTTTATTAGTCCCTGAGGCTGGGCAATGTATCCATGTGCCACCGCCTCCCATGAACCAAACGGTTTTGGTTGACGCAGGTAAATTTCCAATTCCGCTGCGCAGCCCTTTCGAGCCTGTGATAGTTAGTGGCCGAATCGTAGTCATGCAGCAAACCAACCAGCTTGCATTTACCAAATATGAGGAAATAACAGAACCTCAGCAGTCAATATTCGAAGCAGCAGAAAGCGGCTACATACTAATTGATATTAAATTCGCTCCTCTTGATCTAGAGGGATAGTAATTTAAAGGATCAGAAATGACGATCGATGAGGCAAGTTTAGTAATTAAATGTAGATCTAAAAGTAAAGCGTTAACACCTAAGCGTTTGGAAATTTTGATTGCTTTAGAGGAGGTAGGCTATCCTATAACAGCCTACGACTTGAGGAGTAGATTGCTTCAAAAAGCCGGTGATCTAAATATCAGCACAATTTATCGGGTATTAGATTTCTGGATAGAAATTGGATTGATTCATAAAATTGAGTCTAACAATACATACCTCGTCTGCCATGACGATCATAGCGATCACTTACATGTGTTACAGCACTGCATCAGTTGTAACTTGGTTTCAGAGACATGCGAGCTATCGAGTCAATTTCAAATGCCACGCACTAAATCTTTCTTGGTAAATCCATCTCAGGTAATTGAGGTGAAGGGACAATGTAGCTCTTGTTTAAATAACGTTAGCCAGGTGTCAAATTGAATATTTAAGCAGGTAATTTCCATTCGTCTGGTGCCGACTAAGCCAATGCTCTGACAAGGCTAACACTGTCCCTGTTTTTGAAAGCTTTTGTATAATGATTTGCTAAATCGAGATGCCACTAGGGCTCTTCAACAGTTGGAGCCTTGCAATCAAAAATCGTAGGCTTAGGTATATAGATCCCATCAAGTAATCCATAGAAATCATGTTGTATAGGAATTGACTCTAAATAATAACCGTTGGTTTCATTAGAGAACTTACTAATTAGCCTAAAAATTACTGATACTTTATTTGGGCGCTTATGGGTTTAAAGTTTTTTTATAATGAATGCTAGAGCCAATTAGTAGACATTTTACAAGTCCATTATCGAAGGAAGGTACAGAGAGAGTTCGGGTATTAAAATGATTAAGAGCAACGCCACGACATCCATGATGATGAACCATCCAACACCTCTAAAAATGGTCTGAATAGGCACACTGTTTCCTACCGCTCCTTTTATCACATATACGTTTAGTCCAACTGGTGGTGTGACCAATCCAATCTCGAGTAGTTTGATCAAAATTATGCCGAACCAAATTAGGTTCATATCTGCACCATTTGCAATCGGTAGTATCAACGGCAGAGTGAGGAGAAGTAGGCCAATTGAATCTACGAACATGCCGAGAATGATATAGAGAATGGCTACAGATAATATTATCCAAACTGGACTGACGCTGACGCTCAACATGATGTCAGCAAGCCAAGTTGGAAGGCCACTCAGAGCCAAAAATTTGGTAAGAAAAATAGTTCCAATCAGGATTATGAAAATGCTCCCAGTTCCTCGGGCGGTCGAAGTAAGTGCCTCAATAGAATTTCGTAGTGATAACTTGCCTCGCAAGATGGCTAAAAGCGCGGCAAAAAAGGCGCCCACGGCACCTGCTTCAGTAGGAGTAAAAAACCCGGCAAAAATCCCACCAAGGACAAATATTATTAGGGTTGGCAATGCCCAAACTTCCTTGATCGCGTCCCATTTTTCTTGCCTGCTGAAATTCTCGTCGACCTTGCCTGCAAGTGCAGGAGAAATTTTTACTCGTATAATAATCATAAAGATATAAAGGGCAGCTGAAACTAGCCCCGGCAAGAACCCAGCCATAAATAATTTACCAATAGAAACTTCCGCATAAACGCCATAGAGCACCATTAAGATACTCGGAGGAATTAGAGAGCCAAGTGTACCTG
>CAZFNA010000018.1:9566-28335 GCA_964520465.1 uncultured Pseudomonadales bacterium
CAATTACCCCAGTGGCTAACCCAGCCTCATATTTGTGCCGTAGCATTTCTGGAACGGCAATGCGAGCCATTGCAGAAGCGGTGGCAACGCTTGAGCCGGATGCTGCTGCAAACATAGAACAGGCACCAACACTGGCTATCGCCAGCCCGCCTGGAAGTCGCGACAGACAAACTCTCATTGCGGTAAAAAGCCCCTTGGTCATACCAGAGGCGGTGCAGACATAGCCCATCAACAAAAACATGGGAACAGCAGTGAAAGACCAGTTCCCGATAAAATTAAAGGGAACGGCTGTAATGATGCCCCAGGCGGCTCGAGCATTCGTTAGTTCCATGATTCCCAAGAAGGATACAAAACCCAATGCAACAGCTATTGGTACGCGAAGCGCAATCAAGACTAACGCGGCAAATACTCCCAATGCGCCTATCGCGACACTAGTCACTCTAACGTCTCATCTTGGTCGTCGGAACCATCACGTATCGAGTAGAAAGTTGATAAAAGTAAAGCTAACGCCATGGCCAGAAAGCCAATTGGCAATGCCCACCTGCTTGGCCAAACGTAAAACAGATAATTGGACATGATCGTTTCTTTGTAGCCAAAGGATGCAATTGCGTCGATCAGTGTCTGGTAGAACAAGCCACCGAAGTAAGCGATACCAAGGAGATGCACAAGAACTAAAATGAATTGCCTAAAACGAGGCGAAAAAAATTGAATAAAGAGGTCAACATGTACGTGTTCTTTCTTTAGTTCTACGGCAGCTAGAGGTAAAAAAACAGCCCCTACCATGTAGTAATAAGATACTGTTTCTAAGGTTCCAATGATTGGTGAATTGAAAGTAAACTTCATAAAAACATCTAATACCACGTGTCCCATCATCAAAAGCAGACACACCAAGCTTATATTGAGGAGGGTGCTACTAATAGCGCTCACAATGCGATCAAAAAATTTTAGCATTAACAACCTCACCTCAGAGACTCAGCCTGAATATTCACCATACTTTAGAATCGACCGCAAGTGTTCCTTCCAGAACGCGAGCAGGTCACTAAATAAAACTTTGTCATCACGAAGCATGGAGTTAACCGCCATACCTCTAAGAAGACATATCGTGGTCGTAAAAGCTAACCTCTTCACTTCATTCGAGACGGTAGCCCCTTTAAAGAATCGAAGCCAAATTTGATCGAGAGCTTCATTAAATTCTAACGACGAGGGTTTGAGTTCTTTTTTTAGGTACCGATCTGTTCTTGCCGCCGCTAAATATTCCATGGTGGTCATAAACAACCGACCAGAGAAATGTGTCCACAACTCATCTAAAAAATCATCTAGCGACATTTCTTCGTTTGCAACATTTTCAGCTAGTTTTTGTATTTCAGAAATTTCCAGCAACAGCATATAGCGAACAGCTTCAGCTATGAGCTTTTCCTTCCTTGGAAAATGATGCATCAAAGCACCGCGGGAAATGCCAGCGCGCATGGCAATTACGGAAGTAGTGGCATTCTGAAAACCATGGTCATAAATCGTATCTAACGTAGCGTTTAAGATCTTTTCAATAGTGTCGGCCGACCTTGATTTCTGTGATCTTTTTGCTATCGCGAGAGCAGCCATATTTATAGCCTTTTTTATCGAAAAGTTAGAGGAGTAATTAAACGTTAATCATACTTGGTTAACATCATTGGTTAAAAAATTTGTCATCGTTAAGTAATAAAAAAGGGGGCTATCAACCCCCAGTTTTATTTTAACTTTGCTAGACCTATAACCCGTAAGAGGCTACATCGATTTTGTCGAATAATTCAGCTTTAATTATGGCACCGATTGCGTCAGCGTTGCTTCTATCGACGTTTGCAAATAGTCTCTCCCATTTTTTAACGGCAGAGTCGAAGCGTCCAAACAAAGCCCCAGGGTCAGCGACGTTATATTTTTCGCGGGCCATATCGTAAACGTTAGACATGTTATCCGAAGAAAACTGTTTGATTGATGACAACATGTCTGCCGAGGGCTCGTAAACTGAAACGCCGTGACTTTTGGCTTCATTTAATGCTTCAGCTACTGAGGCGTCGTAGCCTACGTAAAGTTTAGCCATGGCTTTAGCATTTTCATCTAACATCAGGCGCTTATGCTTAGTCGATAGCCCACGCCAAAATTTCTGGTTGTATCCCCACATTGGACCGGCCCACGCAAGCCCAAGTGGAACCATAGTGGTATGTTTCGCAACATCCCAGAGACTCCTCGATTTTAGATCACTGGCTACGTTGAGTGCACAATCTAAAGTTCCTTTTTCGAGACCCTGATACATTTCGCTGGAGGGGACGTTTACCGGAACGGCACCAACTGTTTCTGCCCATCTAGAGAGTGCATTTCCGTTGGTACGAAGCCGCTTACCTTTAACTTCTGACAAGTTTCGAACTGGCATACTACACATTAAGTTATATGCAGGAGTGCTGTATCCACCACCAAAGATTATTCCAGCTTTTTCCCATTCGGTTAGCAACTCTTTATCGTTCATATTTAGGTCAGTGTTAGCGACCGCTGCAACGAGAGCATCATCATAGTTGAAACCAAGCTCCTGAATCGCCGTCGAGACTGGTAGCTCTGATGGTGTGTAGCCAGAATAGTGGTATCCAACTTGTGCTATATCGTCTCGCAAGCCTGACATTCCAGCTCGAGCAGGCAGAAGAACAGTCCCGGTAAATACTTTCGGTTGTAGTTCCCCGTTTGAGCTCGCTTTTAATGATTCTGCCCATTCGACATACCCATGCTTCGCCAGCGGATGGGTCGCCGGGAAAAACGTATTTGCATTAAACTCTGTGGCTGCGTTTGCAGTTGTAGCAATACAGGCAATCAACGTGCTTATGCAGGCTGTTGCTCTGAACTTATTTACTTTCATCATGCCTAATCTCCCGGTCGTAACCATTCGAATAACAGTGTTAGTGGTTCATTACACGTTCTTTTTTATTACCAATGATATTGTCAACATTGAAACAATCAGTCAAGCTTGTTTGTAAGTCTTTAGGTGTAGCATCTTGAATCAATCTGAATTAATACGTTTACAAAATTAAGTTTTTAAATTCTCACTAAAATTCTTGGACCAGCGCATGTCAGTAATCACTATATTAGCCAACACTACGATCCTTGATGTTGACCAAGGGAGGTTGAATGATGCCCAAGATATAGCGATCGAAAATAATCGTATCGTTGATATTGCTAAGAATATAAGTTCGAAAAGTGATCACAAGCGGATTGACCTTAAGGGAAAAATTTCTTTGCCAGGGCTTTGCGATGCTCATGTCCACGTAACCGCAGCAACACCAAATTTTCCTGAACTGATGCGTTGGTCGCCCTACTACACCACAGCACGAGCAGGGGAAATTCTGAGAAATATGCTGATGAGAGGTTTTACAACAGTTCGTGACGCTGGCGGAGCAGATTTTGGGTTAGCTCGTGCCGTTGAAGAGGGATTTTTGACAGGCCCTCGTATCTTATTCTGTGGAAAAGCGCTGTCACAAACCGGTGGACACGGAGACATGAGGGGCCCAGGCGAGAACTTTGAATCCTGTCTTTGTTGTGCAGGTCTTGGAAGAGTGTGTGACGGGGTTAGTGAGGTGAGGCACGCTTGCCGGGATGAAATTCGCAAGGGTGCAACACACATCAAAATTATGGCATCTGGCGGAGTGTCATCTCCAACTGATAGAATTTCAAGTTCTCAATTTTCACTAGATGAAATTTCAGCTGCGGTAGAGGAAGCCACAAACGCTAACCTCTACGTGATGGCTCACGCATACCTTCCCAAATCAATATCAAGAGCACTAGAATGTGGTGTTCGATCCATTGAACACGGAAATATGATCGACCAAAAGACATGCGATTTGCTGATCGAGAAAAAAGCTTTTTTGGTGCCTACCATGTCAACACATGAGGTGTTGCCAATCGAAGGTTTGAAAGCGGGAATGCCGGCAGAAATGCTAGAAAAGGTTTCTATTGTGACCGAGGAAGGCAAGAAGAATTTCCCAAACGCTTGGAAGCAAGGCGTGAAAATGGTTTTTGGGACTGACCTCTTGGGCACTATGCATGATCATCAATTGTTAGAATTTGCACTGCGTGGAGAATTTCAGCAACCAATCGACGTAATAAGGTCTGCAACCAATATTGCTGCAGAGTTGTTTCAAATGTCGGGAGAGATTGGTGAAATTAAAACAGGGGCGATGGCAGACATAATAAGTGTGGAAGGTAACCCTCTTGAAGATCTTGGAGTTCTCCAATCACCTGAAAAAAATCTAAAACTTATTATGAAAGCTGGCACGATATACAAAAACGAGTCCTAAATTAAGCACTGCTTTCAAAAATCCAGGGAGATTCGCGTTGAAATCTAATAGATTGATAGGAAAAAAAGTGCTTGTAACAGGTGCAGGACAAGGCATGGGTCGAGCAGCAAGTATAGCTTTCGCAAACGAAGGCGCTAAGGTTTTTGCTACTGATATAAATGAAAATGCGCTCAAAACTCTGTCGGAAGAAGTGCCAGAAATAGAGACATTTGTCTTGGATGTTCTGGATGGTAAGTCTATAAAGCGCGCGCCTGAGCGAACTGGCGTATTAACGACATTATTTAATTGTGCAGGATTCGTTCACCACGGTACGGTGTTAGAGATGACAGACGAGGACTGGGACTTTTCGTTTAATTTAAACGTTCGCTCACAGTTCCAGCTTATTCAGGCATATCTGCCAGGAATGCTGGAGGAAAAAAATGGCTCAATAATTAATATGGCGTCAGTAGCATCGTCCATAAAAGGTGCCCCCAATCGTTGTTTATACGGCTCTACTAAGGCTGCAATATTAGGTTTAACAAAAGCAATCGCTGCGGATTATGTTGCGTATGGAATCAGGTGCAATGCGCTTTGCCCTGGCACGATACTTACGCCTTCACTAGAGGAGAGAATGTACGCAACTGGCAATTTTGAAAAAGCAAAAATGGACTTTTTAGCAAGGCAGCCAATCGGACGCTTTGCTGAACCGAACGAAGTCACGGGGATCCTAATCCACCTAGCCAGCGACGAATCCAGATTTACCACGGGTACATATCAAATCGTGGACGGAGGTTGGAGCTTGTGACTTTAATTTATGAGTTTCTCATTTGTTAGAAAATTAGGATCGAGTCTTGCACTGAGATTCTTGTTTTGATTCCCACTATTTAGTGATTTTTGATAAATGTCTAAAAGCAATTCAGCTATTCGCTCAGCGTCTCCATGGCCTTTCAGTAAGTTTGTAATGTACTGAAGATCTTTAACTGTGTTAGATATTGAGAAAACATACCCATCATAATTGCCCTGAGTGGCGTTCGGTGCGATCCGCTCTAAACTCATAGAATTACCTGAGCCTCTCTTGGCTATTTCATAGAATTGGTTCCAATCAATCTCCAATGTTTTTGCCACTTTCATCGCTTCTACAACGAGAGTTGCGGTACCCAAGGCTAAAAAATTAGAAACGAGTTTTGCTTTTGCCGCCATTCCAACATCACCAAAACGCTCAATTACATCGCAACAAGGCGAAAGAAGCTCTTTTACAGCGTCGAAATTATCAATAGAACATCCGACAATAGCTCCTAGTTTGCCGTCATGCGATTGTTGCTGACCGCCTGCTAAGGGTGCTTCTACGTAACGCATATCTGATTTTTTGCAAGTCAGTGCGTTTAGCCTTACTGTTTCGGCATCATTTGTTGTGCAATCAATTATCAAGCCGCCAGGTCTCATATTCGATGTAATAGTCCGAACTGTTGATAAGTCGATTGAGGAATTAGGTAGACACAGAATTATCGCACTGCACTTACGAGCTATTTCAACAACCGATGATAATTCGATTGCACCAATATTTTTGAGCTCTTCGACAGGTTGCCTATTTTGGTTGGCCATAACGTACAGCGATTTTCCAGCCTTAAGTAGATTATGGGCCATGCCTTGACCCATAATTCCTATTCCGATAAAACCGACATTATTATTCTCAATTTTTTTCATGAAACCTACCTGGATTCGATAAATTGGATTCCAAAATGGAGTGGCAATCTAGATTCACGTTAGCGAATAGATGCGATCTGCGATTGTTTCTGCTATATCTCATTAATATTTCGTTGTTGCGCACCCATTGCATAGTTAAATGTGATTAAAAATTTTGACTGAGAATGACTCCGTTGTCGGATCACCTATTGTTAAAAATAGATTCTTAAAGTGCCGGTAAATAATGGCTTGTGAACGGTGCCCAATGAAAATTTTTTCTTGGGAGCCCTGGTAGGTCATTGCTGTAGTTGAGCACTAAGCACCTCTTAATTTTTAAAGTTCTCATACCTTCAGATGATCCGTTTTCGTATCTGTGTCACCAACAATTCGACAGCCGCGACTACAACGAGCATGCTAATCAAGACCATACAAACACGATCCCAGTAAAATAGTTCAAGTGCTGTACTCAATGCGACGCCAATGCCCCCGGCACCCACTAGGCCTAGGACAGCTGACTCTCGGATATTAATGTCCCAGCGAAACAAAAGGATCGCCCAAAAGGCTGGAAGGACTTGTGGCCAGTAACCCATAAATAGAATGCTGAACTTGGATGCTCCTGTGGCCTGCAAAGCTTCAATGGGGCCTTGTTGTGATTCTTCTAAAGCTTCACCGAATAGTTTGCCTATAAATCCAATAGAGCGGAAGGCTATGGCGAATGCGCCAGCTAGTGGTCCTGGACCGAAAACAGCGACAAAAAGAAGTGCCCAAACTAGGGAGTTAATGCTTCGTGAGGAAACTAGAATAAAGCGGGCTAGCCAGTTCAAAGTCTTGAAGGGCGTTATATTACTGGCGACCATCACACCAACTGGGATTGCGAAAATTACAGCCAAAAATGTGCCAAGCGTAGCTATATGGATTGTTTCAAGTAAGGCTTCATGAATTGCGTCTGGGTAATAGCTCTGATCTGGCGGCCACATGCGGTCAAGCATGTCTACCATTTGCTCTGGGGCGTCATAAAGGAACTCAGGTATAACCTCGATGGTTCTTAGGGATACCAATATGGCAGACAAGATCACTACGTAGAAAAGAAATCGAGCTGTACGCTCAAACGTAGTGAATCTTGTCCATCGACGTTCAATGACTTCTGCTTTTGAGTTTGTCACCGGTATAGTTTCCGCATTACGTTATTGAGACCTTCTCCTGTCATGATCACTGCTATGATTGAGATAAGGATTGCTGCTACAAAATCGTAGTCAAATCTTTGAAAGGCTGCGAATAGTGTGCCCCCTATGCCACCCGCTCCAACCAAGCCGACCATTGTAGAATTTCTGAGATTGGAATCTAATTGATAGGAGATAAAACCAATGAATCGACCAAGTACCTGAGGGAGTACTCCGATTAAAATAATATTGGTAAACGAAGCCCCGGTCGAACGTATAGCCTCAATCTGTTTCAATGAGATTTCTTCGATAGCCTCTGCAAATAATTTTGCAATGAACCCTATAGAGGCCACGATTAATGCCAGCACTCCCGCTAAAGCCCCAAACCCGACTGCCTTGACGAATAGAATTGCAACAATTACTGGATGAAATGAACGGCAAAGAACAATGATTGTTCGAGCAATCCAAGTGACCCAGATTGGCATCAAATTACGTGCCGCGAGGAAACCCAAAGGCACTGAAAAAATGACTCCGCAGGTGGTCGCTATCACTCCAATTTGAAGGCTCTCCAACAGGCCTTCAATTAAAAGATTGTAGCGTGTAAAGTTGGGTGGAAACATTCGAGAAATAAAGTCCGAACCGTTATCAAGTCCCAGGATGAATCGATCGATATTTACATCGAACAGACCGAAAACATAGAATAAGTAGACCGACAGAACACCCCAACTGATCTTAGTAAGCCAGTTATGCTTTGGTACGTACTCTCTAACTAATTGGGCAGCTTGGTTACTCATGACAACCAATCCTCTCCACCATAGATGGTTTTCAAGTGTTCGTCTTTGAGCTCGTTCGGTTTACCATCAAAAACAATGAACCCATTTGACATACCAAGGATGCGATCTGCAAAGCGCTTAGCGAGTGATACATCATGGATATTAATAATCACTGGGATTTCTCGATCTTTAGCTTGACCAGTCATGAGTTCGAGAATTTCAACCGATGTTTTTGGGTCGAGAGAGGATGTGGGCTCGTCTGCCAACAACATAGCGGGTGACTGCATCAAAGCACGTGCAATAGAGACGCGCTGCCGCTGGCCACCTGATAATGCATCTGCACGTTGGTTAACAAAATCAGCCATGCCAACTTGATCTAAAAGATCAAAAGCAGTTCTGACGTCTTCGCTAGAGAATTTTCGTAACCAAGCCCGCCAAGAAGAAACATAACCCAAGCGACCACTGAGTACGTTTTCCATCACACTAAGGCGTTCTACTAAATTGTATTCTTGAAATACCATGCCAATTTCGCGACGGGCAAGTCGGAGTTCTTTTCCGGATAGGTTTGCTAAATCTCTACCCTGAAAACGAATCTCCCCTGAAGTCGGATTTACAAGGCGATTGATACAACGAATCAACGTACTTTTACCGGTTCCAGATGGGCCAATAATTGCGGTTATATCTCGCGCATCAAGGGAGGCGGAAAGATTATTAAGAACAGGAATTCCAGGGATATACTCTTTTGTCAGATTATGAATGACTAACTGATCGTTGGGAGCTGCCGATAACCCTTTGGCGCCTTGACTTGTTGATTTCACCATAAAATTTTGCCTGTTTTTATTTTCAGCAATAACCGCATAAAAATAACTGCACTGCTTTTAATGAAAACGGCTAACAGTAATTTGTGAAAAACTCGCTACTTTGAACAGTGCTCCAAAGCGATCTTAGATCAAGATCACATTGGACCACGCCCAATCTAGTTAATTATTTAGTAACTCTGAACTTTTAACTCTTATTTCTTTGCGGCTTTTTTCTTTGCAGCTTTTGCGGCTTCTTTTGCGGCCATAGAGCTAAGCCCTTTTCGGTCATAAGAGGCGCCTGTTGCAGCAGCAATGGTGCGAATTACGCTCCAATCAGGCTTGTATGTGATCGGATAAAAACGATCTGCTCCTTTGAAAGCCTTTTGCATGTCCGGTGGAAACCTGTAGGTATGAAACGCGCCAACAATCTTATGAACAAGCTCAGGTTTTAGATCATGTGCATAGGCAAACGAAGATGTTGGAAATTTCGGACTCCGGTATAGAATTTCTATAACGTTAGCATCCACTACTCCACGATCTACCATGCGTTCAAATACATCGGAAGCGACCGGCGCCGCATCGTAGTCTCCAGAGACTACACCGAGGATTGATTGGTCATGCTTGCCTGAGAACGCCACCGTATAATCTTCATCAGGAACTATTCCTTGGTCTGGCAAGAGTGCCCTAGGCGCAAGATTTCCTGAGTTAGAGGATGGCGATGTGTGGGCTACTTTTTTACCTTTGAGATCGGCTAGTGATTTAATTCCACTATCTTTTCGAGTAATTAAAATTAGGTTGTACCCTTGAAAACCATCGGGTCCCCCTTTGACTGCTATGGGGACTGCGCCAGCTAGGTTTACCGCAAATCCGGTTGGCCCGGTTGAGAATCCAGCGATATGGAGGCGGCCAGAGCGCATGGCTTCGACTTCAGCTGAGTTTGACTGAACGGTATAATAGATAACTTTTTTGCCAGTAGCTTTGCTCAGGTAGGCTTGGAAGTCGGCAAAAGCATCTTTATAGACTGCTGGATCTTCGACTGGTGTGTAGGTAAAGACTAGAGTACTCGGATCCTTCCATTTGGATTCATCTGTCGGTGTATCCGCGACGAGGTCATTATCAACGTCACAATAATTTGTATCGAGTGTTCCACGAGGGCAATCAGCATTAGCAGTTGTAGTAATGCCTGAAAGCAGGAATCCGCTAAGTATGCATATTGGTAGCGTTAGTTCGTATTTGATATTCATCAGGATCTCCATTGATCTCTTTTTTATTTTTCTTGCAGTACCATATTTCATAAAAACTTCTTTCACAAGATTTCATAAAAACTTCTTTCACAAGTTGTAAATTTATTTACACTCAAATTTAACTTCTTAGTCTACCCCATCAGGTATCTATTAACATTGGAGGCTTTTGTGAATGAGATGCGCCGGGCTTTAAATTCGAGGCAGGATGAAATTCTTATTCTAATTAGGGCGCGCGGGTATGTGAGTCTAGAGATGCTTGCAGAGAGATTCGGGGTTTCACAACAAACTGTCCGTCGAGATATCATTTTGCTTAGCGAAAATCAAATGGTGCAGCGGTATCATGGAGGCGCAGGTCTTCCGGCTGGGGTCGAGGGGCTAGCCTACGCAAATAGGCGCACTAGAAAAGCGGACGAAAAGGCTGTCATTGGGCGTATGATTGCTGAGCAAATTCCAAGTGGCTCTTCCGTCTTTATTGACATTGGCACTACGATGGAGGCGGTTGCTAAAGAGCTGATTACAAAAGATAATCTTCGAATCATCACTAACCATATTGGAATTGTCTCTTTATTTTGTGAGGCGACAGAATTTGAAATAATCCTAACCGGCGGGCTTGTTCGAAATCGGGATCGAGCGATTACAGGAGAGGAAACTGTAGAATTTCTGAATAGATTCCGAGTCGGGTTTGGAATTTTTGGCGCTGGGTCTTTGACGAGAGAGGGTCACTTGCTAGATTACCATTATCGCGATGCCCAGGCCTCCAGAGCAGCTATGGCAATGGCGCGGACAAAGTTTGTTGGTCTCGATCATTCCAAATTTGAAGCGGATGCGATGATGCCTTTTGCAACAGTGGCAGAAATTGACGGCGTTTTTTCTGATAGAGCCCCAGATTTTCAAACTTGTGAATCAATCGAGTCTGGAGAAGCTAAGCTTTTCCTACCATAGATTTGTTATAAAATGGACAAAAAATGTAAAGAACTTTACACTCAGAGCAGAAGTCAAAATGAGAATAGTAGTAATGGTCTACAGTACTGTGCATGGTTTTGAGATTGACTTGGGTTCGTATGTCAACGATTGAGCTACGCAATATCACAAGACGCTGGGGCCATATCGCGGCTGTTGATGACGTCTCTTTTACTGTGGATGATGGAACCTTTTCCATATTGCTTGGCCCTTCCGGTTGCGGTAAATCTACTACGTTACGAATGATTGCTGGTCTTGAAGATATCTCTGAAGGCCAGCTTCTAATCGATGGAATCGATGCTACAACGACGCCTCCCTCGGAACGAAATTTGTCTATGGTCTTTCAGTCATATGCTCTCTTTCCTCACCTGGATGTGGCAGAAAATATTTTGTTTGGCCTTAAAGTTCGAAAAGTTCCCCGCAGTGAACAAGATGAGAGGCTCCAGAGAGTGTCAGAAATCGTCGGTCTGGCCGGGTTACTAGACCGAAAGCCTTCTCAACTATCAGGTGGGCAGCGACAGCGGGTTGCACTGGCGCGTGCAATCGTGGCGGAAAACCGTATCTGTTTGATGGATGAGCCATTATCAAATCTTGATGCTAAGTTGCGACAAGAAATGCGGGTCGAGATCAGGAGTCTGCAGCAACGTTTGAAAATGACGGTAGTTTATGTAACTCATGACCAAGCTGAAGCGATGAGCATGGGAGACAAGGTGATCCTGTTGCGTGAAGGTATAATTGAACAACAAGGTACGCCTGAGATGCTGTATGACAAGCCAGAAACGGCGTTCGCTGCTTCTTTTATTGGCACGCCACCAATGAATCTCATGCATCTGGTTAAAACAGTTAACGGTCATGCCATTGATGGAGCGGTTGACATCCCTGTGCTAGATGCAGATGGGGCTGGAGAGTTTTTATTCGGAGTTCGACCTGAGCACCTAGTAATATCCGATCAGGGCGGGGTTGAGGCTGAACTATTGTCCTCAGATTATTTGGGTTCAGAAACTACTGTTTCGGCGCGAGTAGGAAATCAAAAAGTATTGGTTAATGTTTCCGGGCACATGCGTGTACTGAAGCCGAAGAAAGTACGTCTTACCTGGCTATCTGAACACGTGCACGTTTTCGATGCTAAAAGTGGCAAAAGGAATGAGACGCTTCAGGCTATTCCAGTCTAATCAAGTGTCTTGGATGGCTGCAATCCAATTCTTGCAGCATAGCAAAGGATTGCAGCCAGCTTGGTTGATTCTTAAAACAGTAGGAGAAAAGTTATGTTTAACCACCTAAAAAAAACCATCACAAGAATAGCTGTGGCCGTGGCCGTGTCGATCGGGTTAGTCCTGCCGGCATCGGCTGTCGAATTAACGATGTATTATCCGGTTGCAGTAGGGGGCGCATTGACTAAAATTGTTGATGGTCTCGTTTCTGACTTTGAAAAAGAAAATCCTGGTATTAACGTCAATGCTATTTACGCAGGAAACTATAACGACGCGCGGATCAAAGCGCTTGCCGCATTGAAGAGTGGTGATCCCGCTCAGCTTTCAGTTATGTTTTCAATTGATATTTATGAGTTAATTGAACAAGGTGCAATCGTCGCTTTTGACGATGTTGTATCGTCAAGCGAAGATAAGGCTTGGTTGAACAGTTTTTATCCAGCGCTTATGGAGAATGGCCGCACTCAGGGAAAAACATGGGGCATTCCATTTCAGCGTTCAACAATTGTAATGTATTACAACAAAGACGCATTCCGCGCTGCGGGACTGGATCCAGAGAATCCGCCGTCGACATGGGATGAACTTCTTTCAGCAAGTAAAAAGTTGACTAAGCGAACCGGAGGTAATGTTGACCAGTGGGGAATGATGATCCCATCGACTGGGTACCCATATTGGATGTTTGGTGCGCTTACAATGCAAAATAATCAAACTCTAATGAATGGTGATGGTGACGAAACATATTTTAATGCGCCAGCAACAGTCGAAGCTCTTCAGTTTTGGAAAGATTTAGGCGATAAGCATTCTGTTATGCCAGCAGGAACAATAGAATGGGGAACACTTCGTCAAAACTTTTTGGAGCAGAAAACGGCCATCATGTGGCACTCGACTGGTAATTTAACTACGGTTAAAAACAAAGCAGACTTCGATTTCGGAGTGGCAATGTTACCTGGGAAAGAGCGCCGAGGCACACCGACTGGCGGCGGCAATTTCTATATTTTTGAGAAGACTTCTGCTGAGGAAAAAGCAGCTGCATTGAAATTGGTCAAGTTTTTAACTCAGCCAGAACGGACTGCGGAGTGGAGTATTAAGACGGGATATCTTGGTACACGACCCGATGCATATGAGACCTCTGCAATGAAATCTTATATGAAGGAATTTCCGCCTGCCGGAGTTGCACGGGATCAGCTTGAGTTCGCTACCGCTGAGTTGTCTACATATCAAACGGGCCGTGTAAGGAAGCTCCTAGACGACGCGATTCAGGCGACTCTCACTGGAAGTAAGTCTCCGAAAGAAGCACTTGATGGCGCACAAAAGAAGGCTGATCGTCTGCTTAAACGTTACCGTTAATTTTTGCTTCTTAGCCTCTAGACCCTACAAACAGGTAGGTGTCTAGAGTACTTTTTCGTTATGAGATGTTAGGTCGGAGCGCGTATCAATTTAATGGCAACATCGAGATCACAAGTCAATGGCTGGTTATTGCTTATGCCTGCTGCGATTTTTCTAATCGCTTTCACCTACTACCCGACCGTCTCGACGCTGGCAAAGAGTTTCTTTTCCCAGGGGACGGCACTGCGCTCATCTGAGTTTGTGGGTTTTGAAAATTTTGAGTACATGCTCGACGACGAAATCTTTTGGAAAGTTGCTTCTAACAACCTTATCTATGCTGTCGGCACAATTCCGATTTCAATTGCTCTCGCGCTCTTGATGGCTATCTGGGTCAACGGGAAGTTGGCGCTAAAGGGACTGGCAAGAATGTGCTATTTCACACCAACCATTTTGCCTATGATTGCTGTAGCAAACATTTGGTTGTTTTTTTATACCCCTGATATCGGTCTTCTGGATCAAGTATCACGAATATTTGGTTTTGGCAGTCATAACTGGCTGGGCGATTCTGATACCGTTCTTGGTTGCATGATTGCAATTACTATCTGGAAAGAAGCTGGTTTTTTTATGATCTTTTATTTGGCGGCGCTGCAGTCATTGCCGCCAGAGTTGGAGGAGGCTGCAAATCTGGAAGGGGCGGGTCGTTGGTATTATTTTCGGCGTGTCATATTTCCACTTTTGATGCCTACGACCTTATTTGTGCTGATCAATGCAATTATTAATTCGTTTAAGCTTGTCGATCACCTTTTCATTCTAACCAAAGGTGGTCCTGATAATGCAAGTTCGCTTTTGCTTTACTATATTTATGAGGTTGCGTTTAGTTTCCTGGATCAAGCCTATGCTTCAACTTTGACGGTTGTTCTTTTGATCGTACTTGGCTTGGTCGGTGTAGGGCAGTTCTTTTTCCTAGATAAAAGAGTTCATTATCGATGAGTGGAATACCTCACCGATGTAGTTGGCTAGCTTTCTTAGAAACGATGGGAGCTTGGCTCCTCGCATTGCTGTGGATACTTCCACTCTTGTACGCATTCTGGGCAGCCTTTCATCCACCTGAGTTTGCAACACGATTTGAACTATTTGCACCACTTAGCCTCGAAAACTTCCAAGTTGCATGGAGTAGGGCGCCATTTGCTCGCTATTTTCTGAATACATTTATGTTGGTTACAATGATATTAATAGCGCAATTTATCTTGTGCACGCTAGCCGCGTATGCGTTTGCTCGGTTTGATTTCCCTGGAAAATCAGTCGCATTTGTCTTCGTCTTGCTCCAACTGATGATCATGCCCGAAATCTTGATTGTTGAGAACTACGTCACGATGAGCAAGCTAGGTGCTATCGATACTATTGCTGGGATCGGTTTGCCCTACATGGCGAGCGCTTTTGGTATATTTCTTCTTCGGCAAACTTTCAAAACCATTCCTAAAGAACTCGAAGAGGCGGCACGGATTGAGGGATGCTCAACACTTGGCGTTCTGTGGAAGGTTTTTGTGCCGCTGGCCAAGCCTACGTATGTGGCTTACGGGCTGGTCTCGGTTAGTCATCATTGGAACAACTTTCTCTGGCCACTGGTTATTACAAACTCTGTAGAAACTCGGCCATTGACCGTTGGTCTGGCGATTTTTGGAGCTCCGGAGTCTGGTGTTGACTGGTCAATTATAACTGCAGGAACTCTGCTTGCAGTTGCGCCTTTATTGATTGCATTTCTTTTATTTCAGCGTCAGTTCGTGCAGTCATTTATGCATGCAGGAATCAAGTAATGCCCTTCAGCCGGGAAGTAAAATTCTCAAAAACTGGCAAAGTAGAATCTGTGCCGGCGTCGGGTAGGAAAAAAGCACCTTATGAATTGAGTCACGGGGCTCAACGAGCCCATCTGTGCAATATGCTCGGCTGAAGGAATTTTGTTTATGAGACCATTTGAATTTTGCTCTGACGGTGAACTTTCTAATATTAAGGGAGTGTTCACTGACGTTGACGACACCCTCACTACAAATGGCCGCATGCCATCGGAAGCATATACGGCCATGGAAGATCTTCAGAACAAAGGCATCCTTGTTGTACCCATCACAGGGCGTCCAGCAGGATGGTGCGATGCCATTGCGCGTATTTGGCCAGTAGACGGAGTGGTGGGGGAGAACGGAGCATTTTATTTTCGATATGATCGGAATGAACGCCGTATGATCAGATATTTCGCAGATACGGAGCCTGTAAGACAAGCGAATAGGATTAAATTAATTAACGTTGCGCAACAAATTTTTGAGCAAGTTCCGGGGGCTGCCTTTTCAGCCGATCAGGCATATAGAGAGACAGATCTTGCCATTGATTTCTGCGAAGACATCCCGCCGTTGTCGGCTGAAAACGTCGGTACCATCGTAAATATTATGACTGAGAATGGTGTCACGGCTAAAGTAAGTTCAATTCATGTCAATGGATGGTTTGGAGAATATGACAAACTGACCATGACCCGACAATTTGTCCAACAGTGCCTTGGAATCGATCTTGATGCGGATGAGACAAGTTTCATCTTTACTGGAGATTCTCCGAATGATGGACCAATGTTTGATTTTTTTTCATATTCAGTTGGCGTAGCCAATGTAAAAAACTTTAGTGACAAGCTCGAAACACCACCTAAATACGTCACGGTAAATAGTGGAGGAGAGGGTTTTTCTGAGGTCGCGAATGCCATTATTTCTGCGAACATCTCATCGTCGAACTATTCGTGATTAAGGTATTAAGCTGGAATATACAATGTGGCTTAGGTGTTGATGGGCTAGTAGATCTGTCGCGGATAGTAGCTATAATTCGTGAGATGGCTGACTTTGATGTGGTTTGTCTTCAGGAAGTTTCTCGTTGTGATGGATTTTTAACGTTTGACAATCCACCCCAGGACCAAGCAGAGATATTGGCGAAGCATTTTATAGGCTACAGGGCGTGTTTTGGTCCGGCATTAGACCGTTTAAATGCAGATAATGCGAGACGAAGTCAGTTTGGAAACATGATCTTAAGCCGACTTCCCGTGCTGCAAATTTTCAATCATCAACTACCACAGCCACTTCCAGAAACGTTCTGTAAACATATGCCTCGGCAAGCTCTTGAAGTCGTCGTTGCATCTCAGGAAGGTCCAATTAGAGTTACGACGACGCATCTTGAGTATCACTCACAGAGGCAAAGACTCGCTCAGGCGAAGATGTTGAGTCAGATTCAATCTGATATTATTAGTGTCAAAGATTATGCTGACTATGCCCCTACAACAGGTCCATATGCTCCCATCCCCCGACCGGTATCAGGTATTTTGTGTGGGGATTTCAATTCGGCACCGTTTGATCAGGTCTATCAAGTCATTCACAGCGGTGATGAAACTATAGGCGCTTATAAAGATGCTTGGAGACTCGCTCGAGGGGATGAAGTGCACGCGCCTACTTGTGGAATATTTGATCATCAACAATGGCCAGAAGGGCCCCACTGCCGTGATCTTTTTTTCGTGTCAGGTGGTTTAAAAGAAAGGCTTATCGATATATTGATCCAGTCGAATACTGATGCCTCTGATCATCAGCCTATCATGATGACTGTGATTTGAGATGATTACATTTGGGAGATTTTAGACAGTGTCAGGATCCGATTTCCTTATAAGTCTAGCAGGAGCTGTAGCACTGCTTCTGTGGGGCATGAGGATGGTAAGTACAGGTGTATCGGCAGCCTACGGGTCGGGACTGCGAAAGGTTATCGATCGCAATGTTTTAAATAAGTTTAGAGCATTTTCGGTTGGAGCAGGTATTACTGCCCTCCTTCAAAGCAGCACTGCAACGGCACTTCTTGTATCGTCTTTCGCGAGCAAAGGATTAATAGCAACTGGACCTGCTCTGGCGATAATGCTCGGGGCCGATGTTGGCACGACGATTGTTGCTCAGATTTTATCGTTTGATGTTTCTTGGTTGTCACCAATATTATTAGCTGTCGGAGTTACCACGCATTTTTCGGCATCGGAGATGGTCAGGAGACAGGTCGGCCGGATAGTTATAGGCCTAGGACTTATGCTGTTGTCGCTTCATTTAATCATGTCTACATCAGAACCTATTCGTGACTCAGTAATTTTACAGAATCTGTTTAGTGCGATGCGAGATGAAGTTGCTGTAGCGCTTTTGCTGACTGCTCTTTTGACATGGATGGCTCACTCTAGTCTAGCCATAGTCCTTTTGATTATGTCGTTAGCAAGCAGCGGTGCGATACCAATGTCGTTAGCTCTAGTTATGGTTGTAGGGGCAAATCTTGGCGGAGTAATTGCACCCGTTGTAGCGAATTGGGCAAAAGGATTTGAGGCGCGACGGGTTCCGGTCGGCAACGCTATTTTTAAGATTTTAGGTGCATTGATATTTCTCTTTTTGTTGGAAGTCTTGAGTTCATCTTTTTTCACTGTCGGGCCTGATCCAGCTCGCCAAGTTGTGAATTTTCATACTTTCTTTAACTTGGGCTTAGCTCTCCTGTTTATTCTTTTCACAGACTTACTAGCAAAAAAACTCAACGAGATATTTCCGAAAGCGCCTTTAGAGGCAGATCAAGGTCGTCCGAGACATCTAGATAAATCCAATATTGGATTGCCTAACATAGCATTAGCTTCTGCTGAGCGTGAAGCGGTAAGGATGGGAAATATTGTGGAGGTGATGCTTCAGGATAGCTTACTAGCCCTAAAGAATGATGATCGAAAGCAGGTATTAAATGTCATTAAAATGGATAAAACAGTTAATAAATTACACGAAGCTATCAAGCTGTATGTAACCAAAGTTACTAGAGCACCTTTGGGAGATGGGGAAAGCAAAAGAGCGACAAACATTCTAACTTTTACGACAGATCTGGAGCACATCGGAGATTTGCTCGAAAATCTGATGGAAATGATAGCTAAAAAAATTAAAAAGAAAATGCATTTTTCAGATGATGGATTTCAAGAAATTATTGGATTTCACGAGCGTGTGGCTAATAACCTGCGGATTGCTCTTGGTCTCTTCATATCTGGGGATGTCAGTTTAGCTAAAAAATTATTGGAAGAAAAAGTTGCTATCAATCTACTTGAGAAAGAAGGTGCTGAGAAACATATGATGCGACTTCGTGAGGGGCGGCCAGAGAGTATTGAGACAAGTGCGTTGCATCTCGACATATTGCGAGATTTAAAACGTATTCATTCCC
Source organism: uncultured Pseudomonadales bacterium (assembly GCA_964520465.1). Lineage (GTDB taxonomy): Bacteria > Pseudomonadota > Gammaproteobacteria > Pseudomonadales > Litorivicinaceae > HIMB30. Next base: position 28,245 of record CAZFNA010000018.1, read on the forward strand.
ACATTGCATCAATTTCTTTTTCGGTCCTTGATTCCCCAAGCCAGCTTAAGGATGTGGAGTCGTTTGATATTGATAATGTGTAAAAAGCTAT
>CAZFNA010000019.1:0-22990 GCA_964520465.1 uncultured Pseudomonadales bacterium
ATAGATAAAGCTGTGAATTCACCCTCGCAATAGGCGCTCCGCTGCTGGTCATTTCTTGCACGCAGGCTGGATGTTTTAATACTTGAGAGATGTATTTCGGAAAAAATGTATTCCCAGGTTTGTAATATTCGTGGACACGACTTAACTTACCAAAAAAATCATCGGCGACTCTATCTAAAGTAACCTTGACTGAAGGTAGGGTCACCTGGCTGCCTTAATTAGATATTGATCACCTCATACGCACCCGGCAAGCTATGGCAGATAGTCTCAATATGATAGTTAGGGTAAATAGAAATAAATAGACCCGGCACGATGCCAACACGAAATTTATATGTCTTGGGATGGCAATTTTCTTTCTGTAGTTTTATTTATGATTCAGATTTTTTGTGGGCAAAATGATCACGCACTTGCAGCTTCATTTTAATAAAATCTGCGTGCTCAACGTAAATTAGGTCAGCGATTCGACGGATAGAATATTCTTCGTATTGATCAATACGACCATCTGAAAATGCTATTTCCCACAAACATTTTACTAATTGAACTTTTTGTTCCTGCTCGAATGTGTCGTTGATTAAGCGTGTGTGGTCGAATAGGGAGACTGAAATATCCACCTGCTCTTGAGCCATCTCTATTAAATTACTTATTTCGTTAACATCAATATTCCACAACCTCGACGTAATTTTGACGAGTTGATCTCGCTCGACTTGATCAAAAGATTGATCAGAGAGACCCACTTCGATCATCAGCGCTATTGCGGCAAGTCGCTCAGTTTCAGTTGAAGAGGTGCTAGTCGATTGAGCGACGACGTTTTCGAAAAGTTTACCGATTGATGTGAACATATGACCCATTTTTTGAATTTATAAATCTGACAAACCAGAGCCAGGTAAGCTACGTTTGAGGCCTTCCGGTGATGCAGTAACATGTTACCGTAGATTGCGACTGGTCCCGTAACAATTGTACTTATAAAAAAGAGGTGAAGGCCATATGAGATTTCTAATTATTATTAGTTTAATTTCGGTATTAGCCTCAAAAGTGTCATCGGGAGAGGCGGAACTTCTATCTGATCTTTTAGGAACAGAAGGGAGAATTTTTTGTGATTCCTCGGCTTTATTGGCTTTTGATTTATCGAGTAAATCATTTAATCTGGCTTCCGAAAGCCCGCGAAAACTCGAGTTTTTAAGTGATGGATCTAGGCAGAAAATCGTAGTCGATTATAAACCTCTGAGACAAAACTGGCGTGTCGCCACGATTTCTATTTTTGACTTGAAGGGTAGACCTTATGCGCAGGCTCGATTGTCACGGAAATGCAAGATATCCCGGATCCGGCGACTCGCCTATGACCTAAATGGTAGGGTTAGGGTAATTCAGAATCTAGACCTAAACTCATTACAGGTAGTTAAAGAAGAGCAACAGAATCCTGATTTTCAGATAAATTTGGACGGTTATAGAAAAGGAAATACCTCTACGATAGTTGCCTTGGTGGATACAGGTGTAAATTATACGTTGCCTGAATTTCGGGAATACCTCGCAGTCGACGAAAAAGGGGAGTTGCTTGGCTATGATTTTTGGGATGATGATGATCGACCCTTTGACAAAGATCCCAGAGCGAACCCTTTTTTCCCGCTTCATCATGGATCGACTGTATTTAGCGTTCTTGCTCGAGAGTTAGGGTCTGGAGCGATCGCTGTGTATCGGTTTCCGGCTCTAGAAGTATGCAAATTTGAACAGCTGCTCGATCACATTGAGAAAAATGCGATACGAGTTGTGTCTATGTCTATGGGCTCAAAAAAGGAGTCAGACTGGCAGTGTTTTTTAACCAAAGCTGCAAAAATGGATGAGGTGCTCTTTGTAGTGTCGGCGGGAAATGATGATAGGAACATAGACGAGGCGCCAATATTTCCAGCATCAAGCGACCTATCTAATATATTAGTTGTAACTTCTAGTGATTATTTTGGAAGACTTGGCCCTGGATCAAATTTTGGGAAGCAGTCGGTAGATATAATGGTACCCGCGGAGCGCATTGAGATATTGGACCATAGAGGCAACAAGAATAATGCCAGCGGAACTAGCTATGCTGCGCCAAGAGTCGCAGCACTAGTGTCTCGTTATATTCAATCAAACCCAAGCGCTAAGCTAGCCGAGATAATAGACTTCCTCAAGGGAAGAGCAATTCCTTCTGGTCTGGATATTGTCAAATTCGGATGGATCCCTGATCCAACTGATAACTATGGATTCTAATTCGCAAATGCGTTACCCAAAAACTCTTCTGCTAGTTCCACAGCATTGGGATTATGAAGACGCATTAGTGAGATCGCTCGATCCGCTAGTTTCCTGTCTTGTAAAGCTCCTGCTACCTGAACAGATAGCCTCAATGCCTGTGGGTCACTGGGATTTAATTCGAGATATCTGCTGAGGATAGGCTTTTCTTCTGCATATTCACGATTGAGATGGTACGCAACCGCCAAAGACATCAGTGTGTTTGGGCTATTAGGATCCATTTTAATACTTTCCTTTAAGAACATCTTGGAAAGTCGAAACATCCACCATTTCCCAAAAAGCTGGCCGGCCTGATCGTAGAGTTGTTTATTTCGAGACTTTAAACAGGATGCTTTTAGATTCGAAACTAACGTCGAAGGTGGAGATTTAGGAATTTTTTCGGACTCATACAGCAAGTCCGCACACTTTCGGATTGCTGCTCCTCGCTCCAAGTAACCAGTACGATGTTTTTCTGCAGAAACACTAATAACGGGAGTCATAAGTCCTGCAGGAATCACCTCATTGATAGAGCCATCGCCAGAGGCAAGTATGCCTACTAAATCACCTTCAGATGTGATGACTGCGCCTCCACTATTACCAGGTAGGGCAAAGGCATCAGTATGAATGCGGGCCTGTGGATGACGTGACCAATCGGGGTAAATCGCGAAGGTACCCTTTGGATAAATCCTGGATCCATTCCGGCCCTGGTCGAACGCTACAACTGTCAGCTCCTGCTCACTGCCATTATGTAGCCTAATTATGTCTGGAAACTCAGTAGGATTTACAAATTCTAATAATGTGAGGTCAGCCGCATGATCATTCGGAATTGGTTGGGCTTCCACGATTAAACCTGATGCGAGCTTTATTCTTAATGATTTGTGATCTTCAGTTACATGCCGATTTGTAACAATCAAGCCGTTATCTAAAATCAGACCCGACGCAATCATATTTGGTGTTTTTATTCCGACGATTCGTTTTTCCCAAGCACAGACAGGGATCGGATGGGTGCATTTTTCGTTAGCGTTGAGATATTGCGATTGAGTTAGGAGAAATCCAATGGTTAAGAGACCACTAATTATCATAGACTGCATTCACCAAATCCCTGCTTCTCAAAACTCAATTAGACATCTGCACAATGCATGAATGGCCTGTACTTTTATTGGTTAATCTTTCTGGGGACCTGTGGGGCCTTGCAGATGAAAATCTATAGTATTTAGAGAGTTGGCCACCAGCTCAAAAGCCTTGCCAAAACCAACAACATAGCGCCCTGCAGCTGGACGCAGAGTAAAAAGGTGAAAGTCAGTAAGTTGTTCTAATGTGTTTAGTAGATCGCCATGGCGCTCGCGCAAAGCGTCGCATCCGGTCCTCCATTCCGCAGATGATCTTTCGATCATCGAACTTGTCATCTCCAGTTGAACTCTCTCCCGCAAATAGATCTGAGGGGACTCAATTTCGTCTCGCATGATCAGGACTGAACACGTCGGATATTTTTTTAAGTTCTTCGAATGGACCGCGAGATCACTGACTAGGATCCACAGTTTGTCATAGCTGTTGCTACTGGCGAATGGTGTGTACGACACCAAGGGCGAGTTCTCGTCAAACATCGTCGCTAAGGATAAGCTTTTAACGTCAGAGTACAATTTGGTTATTGCAGATTGGTGTTGCTCAAAGTCGGTTGTCATGAGCGCAATGCTTCTCCCGATCTAATCTTAATCTGTTCTTCGAAACCTTTGAGACGTTTATAGATGCTCATTAACTCTACGATAGTTGACCAGCTATTGACTAGAAACTGGAAAGAATCCTCTACGCGACCAAAAGCTCGGATTATCTGCTGTAAAACCCCCAGGGTTATTGCCCCTGAAATGATTGTTGGTCCCAGAGCGATATACGGCAAGATCATGGTTACTTGCAGATAACTATACTTTGCGATGTCAAAGTACAAATAGTGTTTAAAGAGTGTGAAATAGTTTTTTCTTACGTTGGCGTACAGCCCATCCAGCGTTGGCAATTCTGCAAACGATGAATCATCCTCGCCCAGCACTAACTCTTTACGATAAGCTGCCTCAACTCTTTGGTTATTAAATTCTAATCCCGGTAGCTTGATTCCAACAACGGCAAGTAGCAAAGTTCCTATTACACTGGTGAGGATGGCCATAAACACCAGCGCTTGATCGACAGGGCCAATCCAAGGCAATTCTTTAACCTGGTCGCTGAGACCCCATAAAATTGGAAGAAAGGCTATCAGGGTCATTACTGACCGCATAAAATAGACGCCAAGCGACTCCATTATTCTTGCAAACCGCATGGTGTCTTCTTGAATTCTTTGCGCAGCACCTTCTACTGTTTTTATTTCGCCCCAGTATTGCAGATAATAATCATTCATTGCGGTTCGCCACCTGAACACGTAGTGCCTCACAAAGAATTCGAGCACTACAGCGATCGCTACGTACAGGCCTGCGATTTCTGCAAAGGTTAGGCATTGCTCGAAGAATTCTTCAAAAGTTACTTCCCCTGGAGTTCCTAACGCCGTTTGTATCGTATTGTAAAAGGAACCAAACCATTCGTTGATTTTTACGTCTAGTTGGACCTTGTACCAGGTGACCGCCAAGATGACAGCACTGCCCAGAAGTGACCAGGGAGCCCATCTTTTGTTTTTAAAAAAGCAATGAAACATGCCGAACAGTACACCACTAAATTATTGAGGTTGCAATTGATTTGCATTCTCTGAAACTGGAATCGAGTTAGTCCGAGTCACCATTTAAAGGTAACACACCAACCGCATAAACTACCGTAAGGTGGAAGTTGCCTATAGACCGATTTATCACTCTCTAAAGTTTTACGTGTAGACCTTGGTCAGCTTTCAATTTATGAAATACTCCCAAATTTTGCAGATCTATTTTCATTGACTCACATTCTTAATCTGAGTGACTAGAAATCAGAATTTGATTTTCGCCCCAAAAGCGGCCCAAGTGAATCTAACAAGAAATACTTACTTTGCAAAAGCATCCAACAAAATTATCTACTAACTACAATTCAGATCTTGCAAAAGCTGCAGCTGAGTTGATGGCATGTTGCTTTGCAGAAGTGGATGCGTTTAGATTCATTCCATTATTTATTTTTACTTTTAAACATTGGCGCGAAGGAAATCTCCGCACCAATATCGTCTGAACCGTCAGCGTGACCTGATGGTTTAAGCAATTAATTACTTTATTTTATTTAATCGTCGCAAGGTATCCGCTTAGACGATCTTTGTTCATTACGAAACCTTTTTCCACTGCAGCAGAGTCCGTCGATAATTGCGCCAAGTTTGATGGACTGCCTGCCACAATTACACCAACCATCGCTAACATTACGTGAGGCGTGCACTGGTAAACGTAGACGCCCTCCTTTTCGATTGTTATTGCCACTTCTTTACCGATTCCACCAGTCCAATTCTCAGCACCGCTTGGGATTAAAGAAGGGATGGATGCTGCGTTATGACCTGCATCGGTGGGCAAAAATTTAACTGTATCTCCAACAGCCACAGTGAGGACAGATGGCTCAAAAACCATTGAACCAGAGGGTCCACTGTTTAGCATTTTAATCGTGTGTTCTGCTGCACTCGCTACTGTGCTCATTACTGTCAATGTAATAATAACTAAAAAACGTGTGATCATTAAATGTGTTCCTTTTAGTTTATAACTGACTGGCGGTATATTATTGCGAATAGCTCGCATTTGCAATAAACGGTTCACGGTTCTTATATAAAAAGCTGCGAACCAGCCGGGTCAACGTTGCTATTTCTAGTCAGGTCAGAATTCCATACATGTACGATTTATCATTAAAAATTTGCATTACCTCCTGTGTTGTAAATCATTAAATTCTAAGTTGGGTACTCGATTGAGAAATACAATTGAGGCGATAAAGAAAATCAAATGTACTACTAACGAATAACATTCTATTTTAATGCAAATGCGAATTATTTATAACTAAATATCACAGTTTTGGTTTGTTAATCTGAAGCGGAGTATGTATGTCCCTAGTAAACACATCTATGAGCGAGTTCCAAGCCGAGGCATTCGAAAATGGCGAATTTATCAATATTGATAGTGAGCACTTCAAGGGTCGATGGTTAGTTCTCGTTTTTTATCCAGCAGATTTCACATTTGTTTGCCCTACCGAACTGGGCGACCTGGCCGATCACTATGAGGTTTTTAAAAAGCTGGATGTCGCGCTGTGCGCTGTTTCTACTGATAGTCACTGGTGCCATAAAGCTTGGTGGGATACTTCAGAGACTATAGCGAAGGTCCAGTACCCGATGATAAGTGACAATACTTTGACAATATCGGAAAGCTTTGGAGTTCTCAGGCAAAACGAGGGCAGGGCCGACAGAGCCACTTTTATTATTGATCCAGACGGAACCATACAAGCAATGGAGGTCACAGCTGAGGGCATCGGAAGGGACGCCTCTGAGTTAGTAAGAAAGCTAAAGGCAGCGATATATGTGAGAGGGCATCCCGATGAACGTTGCCCAGCGAAATGGAATGAAGGAGACGAAACTTTGGCGCCTAGCCTAGATCTGGTAGGCAGGATATAAACCGATGTCATCAATTTTGCTAACAGAACAAATACTCGAGTCCCTAAACGAGCACTTTAAATTACTCCAGCATGAGGTGTGTTTCATGTTGCAAAGAGGCGAGCATAAGAAAAGAAATGAGCTATTACAGTTCCTGACAGCTATCGCTACGAAGTCAGAATATTTATCTGTTAGAGAAGTCGATTTGGGCCAAAACGTTCGTTCGCCGATAACATTTAGGTTAGAGGCAAATGGAACCAATACTGGAATAAGTTTTTCAGGGATCCCTAGCGGACATGAATTTAATTCTTTGATCTTGGCAATCTTGCACGCCGGAGGCGTCGATCCAAAACTTGATGAGAGTGTGACGCGTTTAATAAAGGAAATAAAAAGTACTCTGAATTTTGAAATCTTTGTCAGTCTCAGTTGTACAAACTGCCCAGACGTGGTCCAGACTTTTAACAAATTTGCTATTTTGAATAAAAATATAACAGTCGAAACGATCGATGGGGGCCTGTTTCAAGATACTGCAGAGGCGATGGATATTCAGGGAGTACCTAGCGTTTATTTAGATGGCAATCTTTTTGCTGGCGGGCGCGTCGAAATATCCAAGGTGCTTGATAAATTAAGAGTGCTTGAAAATTTATCCAATCTGCAGAATGTAGAAAAAATCCAGCGTCAGGACGTCGCGGTTATAGGCGGCGGACCAGCGGGTGTGAGCGCAGCGATCTAGTTAGCGCGCAAGGGGTTTAGGGTTGTGCTGATCGCAGAAATTATGGGCGGCCAGGTTAGGGACACTATGGGTATCGAGAACCTGATTTCCGTACCTAGAACTACTGGAAGTGAGCTAACTCAAGACTTGAAAAGACATTTGGCCGATTATGAAGTGCTGATAAAAGAGCATGCTGTCGTTACAAACATAAAACAAGGAGAAATAAAGGTATTGACGTTGGCCGATGGTGACTCAATTGAGGCTAAGACAGTAATCGTTGCAACTGGAGCCAAGTGGAGGGAATTGGGAATTCCAGGCGAGAAAGAGAACATAGGGAGAGGCGTTGCTTTTTGTCCACACTGCGATGGGCCTTACTATAAAAATAAAAAGATAGCTGTAGTTGGGGGAGGAAATTCTGGTGTAGAGGCGGCACTAGATTTATCACTTATAGTGAACCATGTGACTATTCTGGAGTTCCAAACACAATTGAAAGCGGACGACATACTAATCGAACGCGTGAAAAAGGCTAAAAATATAAGCTATAAAGCCAATGTCGAATGCCAGCAGATTCTGAGTAAAGCAAATAAAGTTAATTCTATAACTTATAGAGATAGGGCTTCTGGATTGGTCGATTTTCTTGATATCGAGGGTGTTTTTATACAAATCGGATTGATCCCAAATACGGAATTTATATCTGAATTAATAAAACTTAATGAATATGGTGAGATTATAGTAGATTCGAATGGGCAAACATCGCAACCAGGAATTTTTGCTTGTGGCGACGTAACAACGGATAAATACAAACAGATAGTTATCGCGATGGGCGGCGGGGCGATGGTTTCGCTTGCGGTTGCGGAGTATCTTACGGCGGCTAAGGTGGCCTAGAAGAAATTATAAGCGGGACGTTAGCCTGACATGCGGCGGCTAATAATTGAGTGGCGTTTTGTTGAGATCTTTATGCGGTCGGAATTTCCAGTTCGTGATTTGCTTAAATTCATAGGAGAAATCAAAAAATTAAGTTGCAAAAATTTGTGACATATCCTTAAACGATTTAAATTCTATTGCGTTCCCACATGGTTCTGTAAAAAACATAGTGGCTTGTTCGCCGACTTCACCCTCAAACCGAATGTTGGGCTCAATCAAAAACTTTGTATCGGCCGTTCGAAGTTTTTCTGCAAGCGCGTGCCATTCATCCCAGCTGAGAATTACTCCGAAGTGTCTCACGGGCACGCTCTGTTCATCTACTGAATTAGTCTGGACTGGCGCTTCTTCTTCGCTAACGTAGTGGGCTACTAGCTGGTGACCGAAGAAATCAAAATCAATCCATCGTTCTGCACTGCGACCTGTTTTGCACCCTAAAATATTACAAAAAAAATCTCTGGTCGCTTGCAAATCATGGACAGGAAAGGCTAGATGAAAAGTTGAAGTCGTCATAGATACCTCACTACATTATGTTGCCGAAACAATGGAGACTTGTATGGCTAATGCAATCTTTGATTTTGAGTCATTTTCTAAGCTAACCGACCAATTAATGCTGAAATCTCCTGATCGAGCCAAGGCTCTTATGGTTGAGAATAATGCTTATTATATGCTGGTAAGCATGCATATCCACTGCAGTAATATGGTTGAGTTTGCTGACGATCACGAGTCTGAGCTTGAGACACTTATCGAGAGTCTGGAAGGCGAGGTTGAAAGGATCCAAGGCTTGAAAGGATCTCGGTGGCTTGAAGATTTTATCAGACGTGAAAACGATCAATGAAGACAACTTCCACCGTCAACCACGAGGGTTTGGCCAGTAATGAAGTCACTATCAGGCCCAACAAAAAAGGCGATTGGGCCGGCCAAGTCCTCCGGTGTTTGTACTCGTTTGATACATCGGTTATTTGCGGCCTTCTCTCTAGCAGCAATAATTTCTGGGGTTGGGTCTTCTTCAGCCAGCGTGCTTCCAGGCGCAATGCAGTTTACATAGATATTGAACTCGCCCATTTCCATGGCTAGTGATTTCGTGTATCCGATAATAGCCGCCTTTGACGTCACGTAATGAATTCTAGACGGCGAACCTTTCAACGCGGTACCCGAACTAATATTAACTATTTTTCCGTAGTTCTGGCTCTTCATGATCGGGATAACCGCGCTGCACACGTTCCACACGCCTTTAACATTTATCTCCATCATTTTGTCCCACTCCGCTTCAGATATGCTGAGGGATCCAACTCGAGACATCGGCACGCGAGAAAACATCGCAGCATTATTTACTAAACCATCAATATGACCGAGGGTTTCTGCCACAGAGTCAGCCATATGTTGAACAGAGGCTCTGTCGGCAACGTCAGTTTGGATGGCAGTTGCTAGCAATCCTTTTGATGTCAGTCGTTCCGCCTCAAACTCAGCTCGAGTCCCGTCTAGCTCGGCTAAGACGACGTGGGCGCCTCGATTCGCCATAAGCTCGCAGGCAACAATTCCGATGCCGCCTGAGCCCCCAGTCACAATAATAATTCTATCTTTTAAATCTCTCATAGGTTCGTCCTCACGCAGGTCTTTGTGTATCTTTTACTGTTGTTCTATAGAGCAAACGCCTCTCTCCCCCAGGAAAATCAGTGCGCGCATGCATTGAACAGCGATTGTCCCAAATTATTAAGTCGCCCACGGTCCATTGGTGCTTATAAATGAACTGATCTTGTTCGCAGTGGTCAAAGAGAAAACTTAAAATTTCATTACTTTCCGTCGTACTTAAACCAACCACCAGGTCTGTCATTAGTCGATTTACGTAGAGTGACATTTTGCTAGTCTCATGATTAGCTCTGACTATCGGATGCTCTGCCTCTCCGAAAGCAGGTGTGCCTTTATCATCTCCTTTGTTTGTTGAGCCGTAATGATAAAGATGCTTGGCCGAGAGCCCCTGCAGTCGTTTTTTCCATTGGTCTGGCAAGGCATCATAGGCGGCATAGCCACTAGCAAACCAGGTGTCTCCACCAATAGAAGGTATCTCTGCAGCATATAGCAGGGTGGCTTTGTCAGGAATTTCTCTGTGGATCATGTCGTGATGAAACATCATTTCACCGTCAGGAAGCGACCCGATGGGTACGCCATCTTCCCGGATATTCGACACCATCATAATTCCAGGCGGAAGCGCGTCGTAAGCTTTAGGCTGAAACTCTCTGGGCCGATGTAACTCTCCAGAGTCCCCAAATATTCTGGCAGCAGCAAGCTGGTGTTCATGACTAATTTTTTGACCAGGGAAAAGAAGGACAGAGTGTTCCAAGAATGCCTGTTGTAGTTTCTCGTGAACTACGTCTGGCTGATCATTCGATAAGTCAACGCCTTCAATCCGAGCGCCTATTGCTGCTGTTAAAAGTGTAATCTCCATACAACTCTCCTTTAGCTTTGTATAGATTTTCGCTTGTATTGCTCAACTCACAAATATCGGTCTAGTTTGGGTGTCCAACTAATTCTTTTGAATAGATTTTATACCATTTGAAGTAATGTTGATCGTCTGAGATAGGGAGTTGATAACTGTGGATAGCAAATCAGTCGGATTGATTGGCGCTGGAAGGATGGGCCTCGCGCAGATAAAGCATCTAGTTGCTGCTGGATATACCGTCTTTTGTTGTGAGAAGAATGAGTCGCAGCAAACCAAGGCGTTGGCGCTTGGAGCCGTGCTGCGTGAGACCTCTGAAGAAGTTTTTACAGAAGCTCCTGTCATTTACATCGCTGTTGGATTTGACCCGGAAGTTGTTGACATATGTCGAGGTGTGACAGGTTTGCTTGCATCTGAAAGATCCGACGGAGTGGTGGTAGTCAATAGCACCTGTGACCCAGACTTAATGAAGGATTTGGGCCGTGAATTTTATGCCAAAGGTATTGGTTTTTTGGATATCCCGATAGCCCGCGGAGGTTGGGCAGCTGACAATGGCACTCTTCTGGCAATGGCTGGGGGCAAAGTATCGGATTTAGAAATAGTCCGTCCATCTCTTGCTACATTTTGCTCGGATATCGAGCTGATGGGCGAGCTTGGGTCAGGACAAGTGACTAAAGCGATAAATAATCTATTGCTTTGGCTAAATGGGATCGGGCTATTAGAGAGTGCCCAAATCGCCGAGGCTTATGATCTGAAGCTGGGCCACTTGCGTGATGTGTTGTTACTTTCTAGTGGTCGAAGCGCTGCGATGGAGGACTGGTCTAAGATGACCTTCACTTGGGCCGCCAAGGACATGCAGATAGTTGAATCCATAATGGATCGGCATAGCCTGGACCTAGAATTGCTCAAAACGCTCGCGCAGAGAGCGCAGTCTGCGAAGGCTGAGACAGAGACACGTCGAAGACAGAATAGAGATTGGGTCGATAGTGTCTAATAGCGCAATTGGTCAATTTTGTGCTTTGGCGTCGGCTTTAAGTTTTGCATTTGCAAGTATTGCGATCAGCTCAAATAAGCGGACAGGAAATCCCAATGATGGTGCGTTTCTATCGGTGATTATGACAGTGCTGCTCGCATTGGCTTTGTTTTTGATCTTTGAGAAGGCGTCGATTCCCGATCCAAGGGACCCAGTATTTTTGACGGGTGTCTTATGGTTTTGCATGGCGGGTCTGTTTGCGATGGTCTTTGGACGAACGCTAGTGTTTAAGTCAATCGGTCTTCTCGGTGTTACTCGAGGTACAACAGTCAAAAAATTAAACCCATTTTTTTCGATAGTTCTTGCTGTAATTTTTTTGAATGAGGTACTTATTGGTCCTGAGCTAATAGGTGTTCTTGCGTTAGCGACAGCGATTTTTCTGCTGATCTCCGATAAGTCTAGGAAGTACGAGTATGAGACAGAGAATAAACCAAAAAAATGGAGCGCTATTTTACCTCTCTACGTTCCTGGACTTTTATCTTGCATGGCCTATGCCGTGTCTTATATCGCCAGGAAAAATGGCTTGATTACCATGGGGTCTCCGGCATTCGGAACCCTTGTCAGCGCCTTGTCTGGCGTTCTATTTTATTTAATTCTAGCTCTCGGTTTCAGGTCCTACAGGGCATTTGTTTGTGAGGGAATTCAGAATATAAAACCGATCACTATAGGTATTGGCTTGTCGATGTCAGTTGGGCAAGTATTGTTTTTTACGGCCTTAACGTATGAGGAATTATCAACCGTGGTGATGATAGGTTCTTTGGAAACTTTTATTGCTATATTTTTATCGGTCGCGATCTTCAAATTGGAAGGGCGCCCATCAGTAAAACAGGTCATGGCAGCGACTTTGGCGACCACTGGCGTGTCGTTAGTCGCATTTTATTGAAGTACTAGTACAGGGAGATAAGTGATGGGTAATGAGTGGGTAGAGCCGACCGAAGAGAATCGTGCTGGCCATGGCACTTTCGGACGTCCAAAGACTGATTATGATTTATTCATGGAATCCGAAGGGGTTCCTATTTATCGCGATTTTGGTGTGCCGCGTTGCCAAGATCTGCCCATGAAGCCGTGGGCCCGCCTTGGAGGCAATGGGACTTATGTGCAGCTCTACGGAACTGAGGGCACCTGGGGCATGTATGTGGTTGAAATACCGCCACGCCAAGAGCTAAATATTGAGCATCATATCTACGAGAAAAATATCATGATTCTTGAGGGCCGTGGCGTCTGTGAGGTGTGGCATGATGAACAGCATAAGCAGATATTTGAGTGGCAAGCGGGTTCATTATTTTCGATCCCTGTGAATGCATATCATCGAATGATCAATATGTCGGGTCAGCGCGTAATATTTGTCGCCGGAACAACCGCGCCTAATCTTATCAACCTAATAGGCGATACAGACTTTATTTTTAATTCTGACTATCGTTTTGGGAGTCGGTTTGATGACTCGTTAAGTGATTTCTTCGAAGAGAGGACTCAGATTGAACCTGACCCGATTCGAGGTCTTGCAATGCGCCGGACAAATATTATGGCGGACATCGTGAATGCTGAGTTACCGCTGGACAACCGAAGAAGTCCAGGGTACCGACGGATTGAGCCACACATGACCAAGAATAAGTTTTACTTGTGGATCGGCCAGCATGAGATTGGACGTTACTCGAAGGCCCATGCACACACATCAGCAGCGATTTTGTTTTGTTTGACCGGAAAGGGATACACCCTAACGTGGCCGGAGCATTTGGGCGCTAATCCATGGAGAGATGGAAAGGGGGACGAGGTGGTGCGTGTCGACTATGAGTACGGAGGTTGTGTGAGTGCGGCGCCCGGAGGTGCTCGCTGGTATCACCAGCACTTTAATGTATCCAATGAGCCGTTTCGCTTGACGGCATGGTTTGGGCCGAATCATCCAAGTAAGTTGAGCGGAACCGCTCCTGGTCAGAAGACGACTGACTATACGGCTATGGATATTCATGAGGGAGGTACCTCGATTCCGTATTGGATGGAGGATGCGCACATCCGTAAAGAGTTCCAAAAGCAACTTGAACTGAATGGGACAGTTTCGCGGATGGAGCCTCATCGCTATCAAAAACCAGATCATATTAAGTAGGTGTAAGGGAGATGATTGATGGTTATTGACTGGGCAGAGCCTTCCGAAAAAAATCCTGCTTATTATTTCGGGTTGGGGAGCCCAAATTTGGCGCTATCTCTCGAATGGAGCTTTACCGCTACTAAAGTCCAGTGGATATGTCGTAATGATAGCTGGTAAGCGCTTTACATCGGCGGACAGGTCGCTAGTCGAGTCTGATGTAATAGAGGTAATCACACTAGGCCTAGACATTGGTTCGGCCACATCACATGTGTCGCTATCAAGGTTGACAATGGTTAGAGGCCACAATCGATACACCGTCTCCGAGGCTAAAGTAATTCATCAAAGCCCAGTGATGAAGACACCCTATGGTGGAGAAGGCAGGTCATACATCCTCCGTACCGAGCTAGAGCGGATGATCGATCATTCACTTCTAGAAGCTAAAATAGGCAGAGATGACATTGAGTCGGGTGTCGTGATCTTGACCGGAAATGCATTAAGACGAAACAATGCGAGAGAGATTGCTGATTTACTTGCGTCGTTCTCCGGTAAGTTCATTTCGATCAGTGCGGGCGATCGGCTCGAGTCAACCATGGCTGCTTATGGGTCTGGCTCAGTTCAATTTTCACAAGAATCAGATTGCCTTAATGTAGATATTGGTGGCGGTACGACGAAGATCACACGTTGTATCAACGGGAAGATTACAGAATCAACCGCAATAGAAGTTGGTGGCCGAATTCTTCAGTTTGATGATGGGCGAGTCGGTCATGCTGAGCCGAGCCTTAGTCTCTATATGGACGATCAGAAGGCGCCAAAAATAGGGGTCAGTCTCGATGAAGAGGCCATTGACGCGATTGTTTCGAAGATGACAGAAGCGGTTTTGGGTGCTGTACAGGGTTTGGATTTGGGGGACGTGCAGCGTTTGGATTCGATATCTCCCTTCCCAATATCTGGAACTATCATTCTGAGTGGTGGAGTCAGTCAGTGGATTACTGATGATAAGCCCTCTGACGCCTGTGATGATTTAGGTGAACGTTTGGCGGTAGGGACCTTAGAGGCAATGCGCCGAATGGGTTTCTGCATTCAAATAGCTAGAGACCCTATCAGAGCAACTGTACTCGGTGCTTCTCAGCAGCGGATGCAGATGAGTGGTAACACCGTGTTTATCTCTGACGAGCGTCTGCTCCCTATTCGCAATGCTCCAGTTTCTCTCGTGACCGTTCCTGCCAATGATTTTGATCAAACCATGATCTCTAATTTGGTAAAGACATCAGTTTCAAAGGCCCTGTTCCAAGGTGATCATGGACTGCGCGTTTTAGGGATTGATTGGTTGGGGTCAATAACCTATGAAAGGGCTGATATGTTTTGTCGTGGGATGGTTGATGGGTTGGCCGGGCTTAACACACCAATCACCTTGCTGTTCAAACAAGATATTGCTGGATTGATTGGCATTCATTTTGTTGAGGAACTGGATTATGAAAAGCCAGTGATCTGTCTGGATGGTTTGGATCAAGTCGACTTCGATTTTGTAGATATCGGTGAAGTTATAAATCAGACAGGATTAGTTCCAGTTATAGCAAAGTCTATCCTGTTTAATAGTGGCTCTAAGTTAAGGTAGCTGAGTTATGCGAAAGCTCAATATTTCTATTGGATCTGACGAAATTCCGAGGCTTGGATACGGTTGCATGGGCCTGACACAAGCATATGCACCTGTAGAAATAACGAAGGCAAAAAAGTTGTTGCAGCATATCGTTGGGGATGGGCCGGTCATGTTGGATACGGCAGCTACTTATAGCGGTGGAAGGAATGAATCGTTAGTCGGGTCTGTAATCAAAACCAAGCGCGAGCACGTGTTTTTAGCGTCGAAGGCTGGCCTGTATAAAAATCCGGATGGATCTAGTGTCATCGACGGAGATCCAGAGCGAATCATTCAGAGTTGTGAGGAAAGTCTTAGTCGTTTGAGAACTGAAGTGATTGATCTGTTTTACCTGCATCGCGTGGATCCGCTCATTCCAATTGAGGAATCGGTTGGAGCAATTGGTACCCTCGTGGATCAGGGGAAGGTCCGCTACGCTGGTCTTTCCGAAGTGAGTCAGTCTTCAGTTATCAGAGCAAGTTCAGTGACACGTATCGACGCGGTTCAGTCTGAATACTCGATTTGGTCACGTCGAGTAGAAGACGGTATATCTCGTTACTGCAAGGATCATGAGATAGCCCTCATAGCTTACAGCCCGGTGGGAAGGGGATTTTTAGCGGGGGGCGTGAAACGAACGGAGGCACTCACTAGTCAGGATATTCGGCGCACGATGCCAAGATTTCAGGAGCACCAATTTGACGAAAATATAAATACGCTTGACCAGCTGGAGTTATTGGCTATTGACTGGGATATGACTCTCGCGCAACTGAGCCTGAATTGGATTTGGTCCCAGGGAGCTCACATAGCCGCCATCCCAGGAACATCTAGTCTTGCTCACTGGAAGGATAACCAGAAAGCGCAGTCTATACTTGATACTGAGCAACTCGATGCGATTGAGGCAATTCTTTTGGAGTTTCCATTTGTTGGTGATCGATATACGCCAGACAAACTTTTACAGCTTGATTCAGAACGCAATACTTTAGCCCATTGATACGGCCCCACTGTTGACGGCATAACGATTGCGAGACTGGTCAGCAATAATCCCTAGGAATCAATCTAAGCGAGTGACTAAGTGCTTAAAAACGGTTGCATTTTTCTGCCCGTAGAGTGCCTGCACTAGGCAATGACTGCATCCCTAGTCTTCACGCGATGGGCTGATAGCCCTTTTATTATTATCCTGGTTATGCTTAAAAGAGTACTGTGGGTCTAATCAGCCGTTGACAGAAAGCAGGATCTTTTGTTGTTTGCATTTGGCAACTTCAATACAACCCTTTATGGATACCGCTTCATCATAAGCTGCTTGTAGAAGATCTCTTTCCTTGTTCGAAGCGATCAATGTTTCGGAAAAAATTTCACGTTCCAACATCTTTTTCGCATCATCCCGACCCATTTGTTTAGAAAAGGCAATAAATAAACGATCCGCATAAGCGCGCCTACCCAAGCTATCAATATTGCGTCGCATTATCTCGATATTGACTTCGAGTCTAAAGAGCATAATTTTAGCATTATCTATTAGCATATCAGTCTTAATCATGAGATCTTGCGAGACTGACCATTCCAACATCCAAGTTTGCCCTGAACGATGATGCTTCGTTTGAGAGGCTGCTAAGGCAGCAATGGCGCAGCCCTCCAGTAATGAAGAGATTGTTAATACGCGTTCAGCGCAACGGGGATTTTGCTTCTGAGGCATCGCACTGCTAGAACCTGATGCGTGCTCTGAGAGCTCTCCAATCGCTTCTGATTGCAGCTCCGCTATGGTCTGTGCAATACGGCCTAAAGACTTACCAGATAAAACTAGTTCCAGATGCAAATGTGCGATCTGATCGCGAGAAGCTGCTGTGGCTGTAGGGTCATAATCCATCGATAGTTGCTGCGCTGCATGCTGGCGGACAGCAGTTGTGCTGTGGCCGAATGGCTCCGATAGCCCAATCGCTCCGTTGAGCTGAATGGAATTGATGGCTTGACTAGCTGTTTTTAGTCTGCCGATGCTACGATTGATTTCTGACGATGCTTCAGCTGCAAAAAGGCCAAATGTGCTAACCGCTGCGCCCATACCGTTGGTTCGGGCTAGCATTGGAGTTTCTTGATGATCCCGGGCTATCTGCACTAGTTTTTCTTTGAGATGCAAAAGTCCATCGTAGATAATTTTTAAGCTATCGCGACGCATCAAATTTAATGACCCATCAATTACGTCTTGTGTCGTCAAACCAAGATGTATCACTTTTTGTAAGTCAATCGACGAATCTTTGGCTAACGTTTCAATAATTGGTGCGATTGAGCGACCAGTTGTTTTAGTTTCTTTCAAAAAAACTTCAATACTAGGCTGAATCGAGCTCGCCAGCTTATCAAATTCTAAGACGATACTTTCAGGTGCTTGGCCGGCTCCAACCGCTGCCTTGATCCAAGCATGCTCGATCTGTAAAACATGCTTTAAGAATTGCTCGTCTGTCCAGATTCGATCCATTTTCTCTGTTGGCGTGCCAAATCCTAATAAACCGATGGTATTCACGGATTAATGGCCATATTCATACCGTGTAGTGGTGGACGAAACTGTGCGCGTAACTTTTTGAAGCTTATACCCAGTTGTTCAAGCTTCTCAAGACCAACTGCTGAGACGATTTTGGATAAATAGATCTCGTGTAAAATCATTTTTTGAATAACGTAAACCAGGGTGGGATTTTCCGCGGAATACCCGCGATGAATTGGGCTAAGTGTTCCCACAAAAGCTGCTTCTGCATCAGCAACTATTGTTATTAGGACATCATTTGCACCGCTTGGCGCGGAGCCAGTGCCCTCATGAGGTACTATTTGTGCACCAGCCTCAGCTAATTCATCCCATTCTCCCTGAACAGCCACTATCGTTAGTCTCGACCCTCGCTGTAATGCAGACTTCAATTTATCTAGAAACGGTTCGATTAGTGTGAAGGAAGACGTAATTTGCAAGTCCTTTCGAGCAGAGTCGATAAGTGAAGCAATCTTATTTTCAACTGCTACCTTTCCATCCATAACTTCAACGAATTGGTTGCCCACAGGCTCAGCGATCACTTCAACCTTACCTTGAATCCGTCGCGCTGTTGACGAGACTTCGTCGGCGATGTTTGAAAAAAAATGCTGGGGTGAGGAAACCGCGTAACGCACCGGATTCGATGAAATTGGTTGAATAGCTCCAGCCTTCGACAAGTTTGTTACGGCGTTGTAGGAATTCGTTCGGGCTAGGCCAGATATCTTTGCCAGTTCGTAGGCAGTAGCTGGCTGCAATCTTAATAAAGCTTCATAAGTGACACTTTCTGGTCCAGTAAAGCCAATCTGCATTAGATCATCTAATAAATCTGGGTCAGCGGGGCCGGGCTGGATACCTCTCTTAACATTCATCTTTGCTACCACTCAGGGTGATTTTAAGTTTTATATTGTATGCTTCATATTCATTATTGAAATAGTAGTCTAATTCCGATTACTATTTCATATGAAGCAATGAATTAAAATGAAACAGTCAAAATTTGATGTAAATGATAAGGAACATAATATGACATTGATCAATCGCCTCTCGGGAACCCTGATAGGCTGTGCGGCGTTATTACTGGGATCGACTGCAGCCCTCGCTGAAAGTTATCCTAACAAAGAAGTAACACTTCTCGTAAATTACGGTGCTGGGGGCGGTGTGGATAGGACGGCTCGTTCAATTCAGCCTTTTTTACCAAAAGCCCTCGGACAAAATGTAATCGTTGAAAACATAGGTGGAGCCGGCGGCAAAACTGGTATGAAAGCATTTATGGCTAGAGATGCGGATGGCTACACGGTGTTAACTGCCTTTGCACCGGCTACTACATACGGAAAGTTTACGACGCCGGGACTATTTGAAATGGCAGACCTCTCTGTGATCAACGTGCAATGGATCGATCCAGCCATATTATTAGCTAACAAAACAACTGGGTGGAATTCGCTTGCTGATATGGTTGCTTATGCCAAAGAAAATCCGGGTAAAGTGACTTTTAGTTCATCTGGAAAGGGGTCGGTTGGACCGATTCTTGCGCGGGCGTTATTTCGAGCGCTAGACATTAAAATCAAAATGGTTCCCTACAAGGGTGGCGGTGCCGCACGTAAGGCATTCGCTGCTGGTGAAGTGCAGCTGACGGCCGCGGGAGCAGGTGGAGCCGCTCGTGTGAAAGATAAAGCTATTGCTCTCGGCTTATTTTCGGAACCAAATACCTCTGCTGACTGGCCTAATGCGCCCTCTATCAACGCACAATTAAAGAGAATGAATGTGACGGTCCCGGAGGGTGGTGCTTATCGCTTTTTTGCAGTGCATAGTGATGTTAAGAAAAATCACCCAGAAAGGTATGAGACCCTCGTCAACGCTTTCGAAGATACGGTTACGCGCAATCAAGAATTTTTGGATACTGCCGCTAAAAGTAAAGTCGGAACAGATTGGTTTGGACCAAAAGCATCACAGGCTTTAATTGAAAAAATTGACGCAGAGTTCACTTATATTCTTAAAAGTGAATAGTAGAAGTTTGGGAAATGTGCGAGCCCAGCGTGTTAAACAAACAGATTTTACATCGCTGGCGATTGCTACTGTTGGTGTACTGTGGGCCAGTTGGTACATCTGGTCTACACGAACTAACACCTTAGATGAACCAGAGGCGTCGTGGTTAATCACGCCACTTCTGGTCGCCTTAATGATCACGGCACCTTTTCTGGTGGCTGGTGCAATCGGAAATTTACCTAATCGACTTAGAATTGATCCTGAGTCGAGTCTGAGTCATCCAGCGCGATTGTGTTTCACCGTCAGTTTGCCGATCTTGGCTGGCCTTATCTGGTTTTTTGGGTTCTTGATTACGATCATCTTTTATGTGCCGGTTATGATGATAATTCTTGGGGAACGAAGGCCAGTGTTACTGGCTGGCATGACCATCGGACTTATTGCTTTGGCGACACTTGGCTTTTCGTGGGGGTTGGGAGTATCGCTACCATTTTGGCCCCGAGGCTTTTGAGTGCTTGAATTTGAAACCGTGCATCAAGGATTTTTGCTGCTATTAAATTGGCAAATACCAATAGCAATCCTTGGCGGAATGCTATTGGGCTTGGTGATTGGTGCCATTCCGGGTATGACAGCCGCACTGGGGCTTGCGGCTCTTTTGCCGCTCACTTTCAAATTGGAACCATTGACCGCTTTGATTTTAATGACGTCAGTTTATACGGGGTCTCTCACTGGCGGAGGTTTTTTGGCGGTTTTAATAAATACACCGGGAACGCCTGGGGCTGCTGCAACAACCTTTGACGGATATGCAATGACCCAATCAGGTCGACAGAATGAGGCGCTTGGCTTACAAATTGCCGCTTCCGTAATTGGTGGAACAGTTTCTTACCTGGTTCTGTTGATTTTCATCCAATCGATGGCTGAGTTCGCGTTACTCTTTGGTTCAGCTGAAATGTTGTTCCTGACTATTTTTGTGATGTTATTGGTAGCGACTTTACAACGTAAGAGCTTCGCCCGCAGTATATTCGCGGGTCTCCTAGGATTACTGCTTTCTACGATCGGGACTAGCGTGACTACCGGTGTTGCGCGCGGCACCATGGGGGTTGAAGCCCTAGAGGATGGACTGCCTATCATCCTGTGTGTGATTGGAATGTTCGCGATTCCAGAGCTGATTTCCATCGTCGCGCGTGAAGCAATTTCGACAGGAGGACGCGCTGCCACGAACTTCAAGGCTTTGTTAGGGGGTGCTGCAGTAGCGATTAGAGAGGTCAAAACATGGATGCGAGGAGCCGCTATTGGCACCTTCGTAGGAGTTTTACCTGCGGCAGGCGCGACGATTGCCTCTCTTCTAGCCTATGGGGAAGCAGCGAGACGTGCCAAACCTGGAGAGGTGTTCGGCCAAGGAGAACCCAAAGGAATCATAGCGGCTGAGAGTGCAAATAATGCATCGGAAGGCGGCGCTATGGCAATACTAATGTCGTTGGGTATCCCAGGGAGTGCGTCGACAGCCGTTATACTTGGTGCCTTTATGATTCATGGTTTAGTGCCGGGACCGCGCTTATTCGTAGATAATGGTGCGCTGGTTTATGGGCTAATACTCGGAAATTTGGCACAAATGCTTTTTTTGGGATTTTTCGCGATATTGGTGGCTAGCCAAGTCGCAAAAATTGCATCTGTTCCATCACGCGTGCTGGCTCCGACTCTGGCCATCATACTATCTCTTGGCGCGTTCAGTTTCCGCGGGTTGTGGGAAGACATTGTAATAACTTTCATCTTCGGTGTAATAGGATATTGGTTTCGTCGCCATCATTTTACACTGATCGCCCTGATGATTGGACTGTTCCTTGGTCGTCAGATTGATGAGGATTTCGTACGGTTCATCATTCTTTACGCAGATGATCCACTGTTACTTACCGGCAAACCCATAGCCATGGGATTTTTCATTCTGTCGATTGGTTTGATTGGGTGGCAAACGAAAGCAGTCATTAAGGAATTTCGGGGTGATTGATATGTCAATCACCCCAGCATCTCTTGACGTCTTCCATCTTGAGGTCAAATTAAAAACGCCTCGCCGAAATGCTTTTGGAACAATGCTCGCACGGCCAGCTTTAGTTTTGCGTCTTAAAGATCACTTAGATTTTGAAGGATGGGGTGAGGCATTCTGCAACTGGCCTGCGTTCGGTGCTCTTCATCGTAAACGCATTTTAGAGCAGGTATTAACAGATCAGATTGTAGGGCGGCGATTTGATAATCCACAGTCACTCAGCCGGCAATTGATTGAAAATACACGACGAATCGTCATTCAGTCGAATGAACCTGGTCCATTTGAACAATGTATTGCAGGCATTGATATCGCGGCTTGGGATCTGGCCGCCCGGCGAGAGGACATCCCGCTACACCAACTTATAAAACCGAATATCCATCAGCCTGTTCCAGTTTACGCCAGCGCTCTTACACCAGAAAATTATACCGATCTAGTACCCGGTTTATTAGAGCAGCGATGGACGGGATTTAAGGCAAAAGTTGGATTTGGATTGGCAAAAGATATGGAAGCGGTAGGCCAATTACGGAAAATGATTGGTGAACAGGCACTCATGCTAGATGCCAATCAAGCTTGGGACGTCACTGAAGCCAAAAATTTTATTGAAGCATTGAGTATTTTTCAGCCTTCATGGATAGAAGAGCCGATTATCGCCACATCACCAGAGAGAAGTTGGCGTTTGTTACAAAATACACCAGTCCCCATTGCTGGTGGTGAGAATCTGAGAGGTCGGTGTAGCTTTGCTCAGTTTGCTAAAGCAAATTTGGTGAAGTATCTCCAGCCTGATGCCATCAAATGGGGCGGTATCAGTGGCTTGATAGAGGTGGCCGATATTGCAAGGC
>CAZFNA010000019.1:23000-28317 GCA_964520465.1 uncultured Pseudomonadales bacterium
GCATTATGGATTAAAATTTGCACCTCATTATCTAGGAAGCGGTTTTGGGTTAATGGCCACGGCTCATGCGGCGAAAGCTTTGGGTGCAGAATGGTTAGAAGTGGATGTTTCTGAGAACCCACTGCGCACAGAATTTGTGGATTATGGTGACTTTATTAAAGACGGTCATGTTGTACTGTCTGATGCACCTGGAATAGGGATCCCAATATGCGAGGAAAAGTTAGCAACCTTCGTAGCATCGTCATAGGCCCATAGTCGATGCCAAATGAATGCAAGGCTTGGGTCCACAAGTTCTTCTGCCCGTGCGGTTTTATACCCTCTTTCTTCTCAATAAAATGTGATCATAGCCCGAGAGCTTGGCCATGATTTACCCCTGGCACCATTTTAGATTTGGTCACGCTCAATTATTCATTACATCCTATTTAAATTAAATTTCTTGGAGACTATACAGTGGACATTGATGCGCGATTTAAAGTAACAGATCAGCTGGACGGCAAAATGTTGATCAATGGAGAGCTTAGATCCTCTAGTTGCGATCAATGGTTGGAGAGCAGGTGTCCGGCAACGCAGGAACCGATTGGCAGGGTGCCTAATGCGTCAGCATCCGAGATGACTGAGGCAGTTGTGGCTGCCACTGAGGCTTTTAAATCATGGAGGAAGACTTCTCAAAAGCAGAGAGTCCAGTTGATCGAGGCCATCGCTGATTGCTTGGATAGCCGAGCGGAAGAATTTGCTAAAATTGAATCACTTGATACTGGGAATACTGTCGGGCCAATGAAGAATGATGTCCACAAAGCGGTTGAAAGAATGCGGTTTTACTGTGGCCTCGCGTATGAACTGAAAGGAATGACAGTTCCATCCACGCCAGAAAATATCCATATAACCTTGCGGGAGCCTTATGGAGTTGTTGGTCGCATAATTCCTTACAATCATCCGATTGGATTTGCTGCATCTCGAATTGCTCCAGCACTTATTGCGGGGAATACAATTATTGTTAAGCCATCTGAGCAGGCACCCCTATCGGCCAGCTTGCTAGCAGAAATTTGTGCTGAACTGGCTCCGCCTGGGGTTATTAATATTGTTACGGGTGACCGGGCGACTGGAGAAATACTTGTGCGTGACCCCAGAGTGAAGCGTATCGCATTTATTGGATCAGTCTCATCAGGCATGGCGATTCAGAGGGCCGCGGCAGAGTCTTCGGTCAAGCACGTCAGTCTGGAGTTGGGTGGCAAAAATCCGTTTATCGTGTGTCCTGATGCAAATTTGGATGACGCGATCATCGCAGCGACGAATGGAATGAATTTCGGTTGGCAGGGACAGTCCTGTGGATCGACAAGTCGACTGATTGTCCATCGTTCTCAGTATCAAGAATTGAGTGAAAAAGTAGTAGCACGAGTAAGAAAAGTAAAAGTTGGCCACCCCCTTGACGCTTCAATTAAGATGGGTCCGCTTGTTTCTGAGGCTCAGTACGAAAAAGTGTTGGAGTATATTCAGATTGCGACAGATGAAGGTGCAGAGTTATTACTTGGCGGCAACCCTATGAATATCGATGGTTGTCCCGGTGGTTATTTTGTTGAACCCACAGTATTTGGTAACGTCACCTCCACTATGCGGATAGCGCAGGAAGAAATCTTCGGGCCGGTGATGAGCCTAATGCCATACGATGATCTTGATGAGGCGGTCGAGATTGCGAATTCAACAAGTTATGGATTAACCGCAGCCATTTGGACTAACAACTATTTTACTGCTATGAAGCTTGCTCGGGAAGTTGAGGCTGGTTATGTTTGGGTCAATGGCATAGGGAATCATTATCGCGGGCAACCATATGGCGGGTATAAAAACTCTGGTGTCGGACGTGAAGAGGGCTTGGACGAGATGTTAAGCTACACCGAGGTCAAGTCCCTTACCTTTGCCATGGGTCAGGCGGAGCGTGCTAAGAACAATTAATGCCTCCAGTGTTTGGCTGGGAGCTAGTACCCTGGTGGGACATTCATGAAACCGATAACCGTTTCTTCTGGGATCGATAAAAGTATCGCGCCCACAAGTGATACGCCGATTCCAGTCCAAATCCACACCCCAAATAGTTCGGTAGTGGGGTTGAAGATTTTACTGAAGATCACCCTGAAGATGGTTGAGGTCCGTTGCACTGGGGAAACGATATAAACAGGAGCTAGGGCAAGGGCGACATATCTGAACCCTTGAGACAGGAAGACGAATACCGCGGATAGAATAAAATATGGAACATTTTCCTTATTGGTTTCCATTATTTCATTACCCAATTTAAACACTATGATCATCATCAGTAAAATTAAAGATGCTGCTAGATGCCCCAAGAAGGCACCATATATAGCTAGTTGCCAAGTACTTACTTCAAGAGCTAAGGCAATCAAAACTGGACTAGAACCATAACAAATTGAGCTTGTGATACCGTAAAAGTATCCTTCAACAAGTTTGAATTCGAAATCCAGCTTATCTACTTTGCTTTTTTTCTTTTCTCTAGCTACCGCTAATGGACCTATAGTTAATAGGAATATGCCAACCCATCCCAGCCAGTTGATGGATTCTCCCAGAACCAAGATCGCAAGGACAACTGAGACAACAACGGTAAACTGCTGTATCGGACCACCTATGTTGGCGCCTACAGCTTTTGTGCACTTGTAGTTTGTGTAACGACCAATGAGAAAGTGAATGACTCCAGCGCCAATAAAGTACCATGCGCCTGCCCAATCCAGTGTCTCAATATCTTCAGCACTAATCAGAAATAGAGTAGTTATACCGAAAAATAGAGTTCCTAGAGGTAGCGTGAATGCGAGACCTTGGAGAGCTGTCCCGGTCAGCACTCCTCGTCGCATCATGACAGCATTAAAGCCGAAAAATGCTGCGCTTACGAATGATAGGAAAGCGCCGAGTAGTATCATTACACCGCTACATTCTCAGCGATCAGTTTACGTACCCAGTCAGCATCGATATTTTTATTTTCTACATATTCAGGAGCGTTTTCGAGTTGCTCAAGATCATTTAAGCCACACATTGAATACACCCGATTCGTTGCTGAGATCAATCTGGCGGGACGTCCAGAGTCGCCATTGAAGTGCTGGTGGATGGTATTAGGCGGAATGTAAATCACATCTCCAGCCTCCCACTCAAATTTCTTTACCTCGTCTTGGGCTTTCCAATGATACGTATCAGTGATCTCAACATCACAGTCCTGATGCAGATCATATCCATAGCCTTCGAGCACATATAAACACTCTTCAGCCAGATGACGATGCTTTCCAGAACGGCTTCCAGGCGGAATAATCTGCATGTAAGCATCTACCGTTTCCATTCGCGTATTCATTTTCTCATTGATTAGATGTTTTAAAATACCCTGTGGTGCCAATTCCCATGGCATCTCAGCAGGGTGAACTACTTTTTTCTTCTGGGAGTTTCGTTCGTCAGCTTCCAGTGCTTCCCTCAGAACTTCCTTGTACCTCTGCATATTTTCTTGGCCGTCAAGCCAAAACTTTGATTCCTGCCAGGCCATGATTAGTACCCTCCCTGTGGGTGGTTGTAGTCGTGTTCATCTTCTCGCGGCGTGAAATCTTCCTGACCAGGCGCCGGGTCTTTATGCCTTGCCTCAACTGTTTGCTGGAACAGCATATTTAGAAACAAATACATAGGCTTTGTTTTAATGACTAATGCGCGGGCGGGTTCTGTTTCACTGGCATTAAAATGCTGATGAACACAATTATTATGAACAATAGCAATATCACCAGCACTCCAGTCATAACGAATGTTGTCGTGTATTTCGTAGCCCTGGCCATCTAATATATAAAAAGCTGCTTCGTTCACGTGACCATGCTTCTGAGACTTGCCTCCTGGACTGTACTCTTCCAAATGCAGGTGAAACGTTTGAGTGATGCCGTCTTTTGGCTCCACATAGTGTCGTGAGTAGGCTTGTGGTCCATCAACCATTTTTAGGTCTTTTGCTTTACGCACCCGAGGCTGCGATCTTAGCCGTTCAAGTTCTTGCTGCAGGTTATATGCGCCTTGAACACCTCTTACAAATATGCGATCGGTCTGATCATGATATCGGGTCATTTCATTGTCTCCACTCTCTCAGCATTCCACAGCATTGAATTTTCAGCATATAATCTAGACAACCCTTGATATTGACTGAAAGATTAAATCCATATCGGCTCAGGACGGATTTGATCATGACAGGTTTTCCGCAGGTTGTGCGATCCTTGATTTTTAGGAATAAATAGTTCCAATGAATCGATCAATTGTACTCAGCTGGGTGGTTGGATTTGCCGGCGGGTTTTGTCTTTTTTTTGAGCAAATCCCGTTAGCGTGGCTGCTTGGGTCTATGGTGGCGACTTCAGTGGCAGCCATAGCTGGACTCAAAGTAAAAACATATAACTCTCTAACACCTTGGGCTCGTTGCGTGCTTGGAGCCATGGTCGGCACTGGTTTTGACTCAATTTCAGCCGCCGAATTTTTATCGTATTGGGCCACGCTATTATTTGTTCCCATTTTTTTAGTACTAGCAGCTTTTTTGAATTATCAGATTTTTAGACGGCTGTTTGGATTCGAACCATTCACATCGATTTTTTCCGCTTTGCCAGGTGGGATGGTTGAGATGGTCACAACTGGGCGCGATTTAGGCGCAGATGTAAAAACACTCACGATTATTCACTTGATGCGCGTTGTTATTATTGTAGTCGGCGCTTCGGTTTTGGGAATGTACGTGGGGGTTCAGGATTTGGGAATGCAAACACCCTCCTTGACCCACGTGGAATACATTGGCCTGCATCTGATATTGGGTTTTTTGGGTTGGAAAATATTTGCTTTGATGAATGTGCCAAGTGCGGCGCTTTTAGGACCTATGTTTGTTGTAGCAGGCCTGCAAGGATTGAATGTAGTGCATTTGCAGCTATTCACGCCGCTCTTAATTCTAGCCCAAGTAGCCATTGGTATCGATATTGCCCGAGCCTTTTGCGGTGTTTCTATAGGATCGATGAGGGCAGCTTTTGTGGCAGGGCTCGTAAGTGTGTTTTTGATGCTCTTGATACTTTTATTATGTACGGTTATGGCTTTCTCAAATGCAAACGAGATATCGTGGATTCAAATTGTTTTATCCTTCATGCCTGGTGGTCAAACTGAGCTCGCGCTACTTGCGTTTGCTTTAGAACTAGATCTGAAATTTGTGGTGACCCATCAGATATTTAGAATCGCACTGATTATGTTTTCACTTCCAATGCTACTTCTATACTTACGCCGATTGAGCGGAACCGATGAATAAAGAACAAATAAATTATTTTGCCTCTGGCTT